>CAIRBI010000166.1 GCA_903876785.1 uncultured Gammaproteobacteria bacterium | reverse complement strand
TGCGATGGTCGTGGGACTGGCGATGGGGTTTGCCGTGATCCCGACAATTTTCTCCATTGCCGAAGATGCGGTCTTCACGGTGCCCAAGCAGTTGACCTATGGCTCTCTGGCGCTCGGCGCTACTCCCTGGCAGACACTTAGTCGTGTTGTTCTGCCCACCGCCAGTCCAGGTATCTTCTCTGCACTCATGATCGGTATGGGTCGTGCTGTCGGCGAAACCATGATCGTGCTCATGGCTACCGGCAACACCCCGATAATGGATGCCAACATCTTCGAGGGTATGCGCACGCTGGCAGCCAACATCGCCGTCGAGATTCCAGAATCGGAAGTGGCCAGTACGCATTACCGCATCCTGTTCCTCGCTGCGCTGGTGCTTTTCATGTTCACTTTCGTTGTGAACACACTGGCAGAGATCATCAGACAACGTCTGAGAGGTAAGTACAGCACCATATGACAGCACTCAAGAAATTTTTCGCAGGCGGTACGCCATGGATATGGATCAACGCTGGCGCCGTCGCCATCAGCATCATGATGACGGTAGGTCTGTTGCTGTTGCTGGCCTACAACGGTCTGGGCCATTTCTGGCCCAAGGACCTGATGCTGGCGCAATATTCCCAGCCCGTGGAAAGTGGAGATCCGCTGGTGCGCGAGATCATCGGCGAGCGTGTGGGCAATGAGGAAGTCACGGCTGAACGCATCATCTCTTCCGGAATTCCTGTCACAGGCGATCGCCTCATGTACGAGCGTGAGCTCGTCAAAATCGGCAACCGTGATCTGAATGGCAACGACTTCACCTGGCTGCTGACCGATTATCTCGACAACATTCGCTTCCCAGAGAACCTCGCCGCCTTCGAACGCTGGGAATGGGGTAATTTCTATGGCTATGTGCGTGAGGTCCGCGAGGCCGGCAACGCCGTGGCCGTTAGTGACCCAGCCAATCTCGATGATACCGCAGCCTGGGATGCTCTGACTGAACGAGTGGCCCGGGCGGTCGCGCTTCACGATGAGATTGCTGAGCTCGAAAAAGGCGCAATCGGCGAGGTCAACTACGCGTTGGAGAGGTTGCGTTTGCAACAGCGCGGGTTGGAATTGCGGAATACCGATACTCCGGAGGCGCTGGCCGCCATCCAGACCGAACGTGAAGACTGGGATAGCCGTTATGCTGTGCTGCAGGAGCAATTGCAGGAGCTTTACGGGCAGATTGAGCGCGACACCGTGGTCATGATCGCCATGAACGGGCAGGAGACGGAGATCGAAGTTTCAGAAATCGTGCGCGCCTATCAGCCCAATGGCATGCACATCGGCAACAAGCTGGTCGTGTACGCTCAGAAACTTTGGGAATTTCTTTCCGACGATCCCCGTGAGGCCAACACTGAAGGCGGCATTTTTCCTGCCATTTTCGGCACAGTCGTCATGGTGTTGCTGATGTCTGTACTAGTCACGCCCTTCGGTGTTATCGCGGCCGTCTATCTACGGGAGTATGCACGTCAGGGCATAATTACCCGCATCATTCGCATTGCGGTGAACAATCTGGCCGGTGTGCCGTCAATCGTCTACGGCGTATTCGGCCTCGGCTTTTTCATCTATTTCGTTGGCGCGGAAGTCGATCAGGCCTTCTATCAGGAGGCGTTACCGGCGCCGACATTCGGTACGCCGGGGATGCTGTGGGCGGCATTGACGCTCGCGCTTCTGACGGTGCCTGTGGTGATTGTTTCCACCGAAGAAGGACTCTCGCGCATCCCGCGCAGTCTTCGCGAGGGTAGTCTGGCCCTCGGCGCCACCAAGTTCGAGACTCTCTGGCGTGTAGTTCTGCCAATGGCAAGCCCGGCGATCATGACCGGCATGATTCTCGCTGTCGCCAGAGCGGCGGGAGAAGTGGCGCCTCTGATGCTGGTGGGTGTCGTCAAACTGGCTCCGGCGCTGCCAGTGGATGGCAACTACCCCTACTTCCACCTCGATCAGAAGTTCATGCACCTGGGTTTCCATATCTATGACGTGGGCTTCCAGAGTCCCAACGTCGAGGCGGCACGGCCACTGGTATTTGCCACGGCGTTGTTGCTGGTGATGATTACCGCAGTGTTGAATCAGGTCGCGGTGTCCATCCGTAATCGCTTGCGGGAAAAGTACAAGTCTCTCGATATGTAAAACTCGAATTGTAAAAACAGCACATTGATCACATTACCAACGGATGTTGTCGCAATGACAGAATCAAATACTGAATACGCACCAGCCAATCGCTCGAAGTTCAAGAAAATTGATATGTCGAAGCTTGGCGGCAGCGATCATGGTCAATCGGTGGACAGCCTGCCGAGCTGCCTGCAGGTGAGTAATCTCAATCTGTACTACGGGGCCGCGCACTCGCTGACCGACGTCAATTTGAGTATTCCGAGTCAGCGTGTGACGGCGTTCATCGGCCCGAGCGGCTGTGGCAAGTCCAGCCTGTTGCGTTGTTTCAATCGTATGAACGATCTGGTGGAGAACTGTTCGATCAAGGGCAGCATCACTCTGGATGGCGAAGATATTTATCATCGCTCCGTGGATGTCGCTGATTTGCGGCGCCGCGTCGGTATGGTGTTCCAGAAGCCGAACCCGTTCCCGAAATCTATTTATGAAAATGTCGCCTACGGCTTGCGCATTCAGGGCGTGAACAAAAAGCGTGTGCTGGACGAGAGCGTGGAAAAGTCACTGAAGGCTGCCGCGTTGTGGGAGGAAGTGAAGGACCGCCTGCATGAGAGCGCGTTGGGTTTGTCCGGCGGTCAGCAGCAGCGACTGGTCATTGCCCGAACAGTGGCGGTAGAACCGGAAGTCCTGTTGCTTGACGAGCCGGCTTCTGCGCTCGATCCGATCTCGACTCTGAAGATCGAAGAGCTGATCAATGAACTCAAAGATCGCTACACCATTATCATCGTGACGCACAACATGCAGCAGGCTGCCAGGGTGTCGGATTTCACCGCCTTCATGTACATGGGCAAACTGATCGAGTTCGATACTGCCGACAACATCTTTACCAACCCGGCTCAAAAGCAGACGGAAGATTATATTACCGGTCGTTACGGCTGAGTTCGACTTAGTCGTGCAGGCATTTCTACAAAGTGATTGTTCCGAGGCAGGAACCCGATTATGAAACAAGACGCAACGCTCCACAGTCATCACATCTCCAGGCAGTTCAATTCCGATCTGGAAGAGATCAAGAACAACATGCTGGAGATGGGCGGCATGGTCGAGAAGCAACTTACCGATGCCATCGAAGCCATCATCAGTGCCGATAGTGGTCTCGGGCAGTTGGTAAGGGACGACGACGCCTCCATCAACGCCATGGAGGTCAAGATCGACGAAGAGTGCAACCGCATTCTGGTGCGTCGGCAGCCAGCGGCCAGTGATCTGCGTCTGGTACTTTCCATCATCAAGACGGTCAATGATCTGGAACGGATTGGAGACGAGTCAGCGAAGATCGCCAGGCTTGCCATCGAATTGACGGAGGACGGCGACTCTTCCAAGGGCTATATTGAAATTCGCCACATCGGCGAACGCGTGCGCAACATGGTGTATATGGCGCTGGATGCATTTGCCCGTTATGACGTCGATGCGGCGCTCGCTGTTGCGAAAGAAGACGTCAACGTCGATATGGAGTACAGCACAGCGATGCGTGAAATGATCACCTACATGATCGAAGACCCGCGCTGCATCACGCGTGTGCTCAATGTCGTGTGGGTCTTACGCTCACTGGAGCGCGTTGGCGATCACGCCAAGAATATCGCCGAGCATGTGATCTATATGGTCAAAGGCACCGACGTCCGCCATCTTGGTCTCTCTGGTCTCGAGGAACAGGTCAAGAGCGAGTAGTTTCAACTCCGGGGCGCCGAGCAGTCGCGGCGGCGCTGTAATAAAAAGTTCTTATTTCTGTCACATTGTCATCTAATTGTCATAAATCAGTAATATGCTCTCCCGATCAAAACCAGCACCAAACCGGTGCTCGTTGCCGCAGGCCGCCTGGTCTTCAGGTCAGGCCCTGACGGCAATAACGAGCGGAGAGTATCGAATGAACATGATAAAAGCCTTACCCCTGTGTGCACTTACAGTCCTCAGTTGCAGTCCTGCTGTCGCTCAGGACTCCAGCCTGCTCCCAAGCTTTTACGGTCGCCTCAACATCACTGCCGTCCACAATCAACCGAAAGACCAGGGCTCTGATTCGGAGTTTGTCAGCAATGCGTCGCGTATCGGACTGGAAGGCTCTCTCCCGGTGTCCGAGGGTCTGAAGGTGATCTACCAGGCGGAATATCAGGTGAATCCGGATAATCGTCCTTTCGGCAACAGAACCCTCACGCAGCGCAATACCTATCTGGGCCTCGAGGGCGGATTCGGAAAGCTGCTGTTGGGCCGCAACGACTCCCCGACCAAACAACTGCAGAATCGCATAGATCTGTTCAACGATCTGGACGGCGACATCCGCACGCTCGTGGTGGGCGAGAATCGACCGAACGATGTAGCGCATTACATCAGTCCGGAAATTGGTGGGTTTGTGTTCTCCTATGCGGCGTTGCTGGACGGCAAGAATGGTCTGCGCGAGCGTCTGAGCAAGAGCACTTCTGCCAGTCTCACCTATACTCAGGGTAGTTTTTACGGTGGTGTCAGCGCCGACAATAATCTGAATGACAACGATGTGCTGCGTTTTGTTACTCAGTACCGTATGGGTGATCTGCAGTTGGGTGCGCTCTATGAGCGATCAGAAAACAGCAAGAATACCCGTGGCACCGAACATGGCGTATTTTTCAGCGCAGCGTACACGATGGACAAGTACGTGTTTAAAGGCCAGAGCGGCATGTCCGAGCAGCGCAGAGATGGTGGTCGTCAGACCTCATTTGGTGTCGACTACAATCTCACTGACGATTCCAAGGTGTTTGGATTGATGACGCTGACGCGTTCGGATAATCACGCGATCGACAATGATCAGGTCGGAGTCGGGTTCGAGTACCGCTTCTAAGCGTCTAAAGATTGCAGTCGCTCTGCAGGGAAGTGGCAAATGAAGCGACTGCCTTTACCCGGCTGGCTCAGAATCTCCAGCTTGGCGCCGTGGCGCACCAGTACATGTTTGACGATGGCGAGTCCGAGGCCGGTGCCGCCGGTCTCCGTCGAGCGACTCTCGTCGACTCGATAGAAACGCTCGGTCAGACGGGGAATATGCTGCTCCTCGATGCCCGCGCCGTTGTCCTCAACTTCAATGTCGAGGCCTTTGGGGGTCAGGCTGGCTTTAAGCGCGATCTTGCCGTGGGCGGGGGTGTACTTGGCGGCGTTGAAAGTCAGGTTGGAGATAGCGCTGTAGAGTTCGCTCAGGCTGCCTTGCAGCAGATAGTGCCCGTCCATTTCCACGGCATATTCATGGCCCTTGTCGACGAACACCTGTCCCGCTTCGCTGCTGATCTCCCGCAACAAACCACCGACATCGACTCTGTCCAGTTGCTTTGGCAATGATTGGGTTTCCAGGCGTGACAGTGTCAACAGATCACGGACGATATTCTCCATGCGCTGCCCCTGCTGGGCCATCTGCTCCAGCGGCTTGGCCCAGCGCGGCGGGAAGCTGTCCTTGTGATCCAGCAGCGCCTCAAGATAGCCGTTTATCACCGTAATCGGCGTGCGCAATTCGTGGGAGACATTGCCGACGAAGTCTTTGCGCATAAGCTCCAGCTTGTGCATCGGCGTGATATCTCGCACCAGCATGAGCCGATCGCCTTCCCCAAAGGACGTGATCTGGAACTCCAGCACGACATTCTTGTTGACCGGCGAGGGCAAATTCAACGGCTCGTTGTAGCGTCCGCCATCGAAGTATTCGAAGAAGCGCGGCTCACGCAGCAGGTTGGTGACGGGCTGCTGACGGTCGTCGCCGGCGCGAAATCCCAGCAGCTTTTCAGCCGCCCGGTTCCACCACTCAAGATTGCCCTTGTGATTGATCATCACCACGGCCATTTCCAGCGCCGCAGAAGATTCCTGAGCCTTGTTGAGAATGTTCTTCAGATAGTTCGCGGCGTCGCGTTCACGGCGCTGCAGGCGGTCGATGCCATCAAAGATGTTGCCCCAGATGCCGGCGGCCTCTGGCAGTTCCTTTGGAGTCGCATCGGAAAGGTGATGGAGCCAGGCGTAAAGACGGTACAGCTGATAGAAGGTGTGGCCCAGATAGCCCATGACCGCCAGCAGGAGGAGTAGCGTCACATTGCCTGTCAGCGCTCCCATCACGATGGCCACTGCGATCAGGATCAGGAAGCGGTTCAGTTCAGAGCGCCAGTCACGTAGCAAAGCGCAATTCCTTCAGGTGAGGGCGGGTGCGCGGCACTATAGCGAATAAGGCCGGCAAAATAAACGTCAGCAGGGTTTGACGGAGAATCGGTAACCCGCGCCCCGTACGGTTTGTACCAGGATGGAATAGTCGATGCTGGCCATCTCCACTGCGCTCAAGGCCTTGCGCAGTCGCCGTATGTGCACATCGACAGTGCGCTCTTCCAGGTAGACATTGCTGCCCCAGACTTGATCCTGAATGTGATCGCGACTGAACACTTTCTCCTGATGGGTCATGAAGAAGCGCAACAGCTTGAATTCGGTGGGGCCCATGTCGACCGGTCTGTCTTCGATCGTGATACGGTGACTGGACGGGTCCAGCTGCAGGTCGAACACCCGCAGCACCTTGTCCTGTTGATTGCCTGTCGTCCTGCGCAGCACGGCGCGGATGCGGGCCACCAGTTCGCGTGGCGAGAAGGGTTTGGTGACATAGTCATCGACCCCTACGTCCAGCCCCTGCACCTTGTTATCTTCGCTGGTTTTGGCGGTGAGCATGATGATGGGCAAATCGGCCGTCAGCTCGTCGCGTTTTAGGCGTCTGGCGAGCTCTATGCCGCTGCCCCCAGGTAACATCCAGTCCAGCAATATCAGATCCGGGCGATTGTCCACGATGTCTACGTAGGCCTGCTGTGCCGTTTCCGCCTCTGCGCTCTTGAAGCCGGCCAGATCGAGCGTGATACTGATCATGTCACGGATGGCAGGTTCGTCATCAACGATAAGAATTTTAGGTTCAGTCATGGTCTCGCACTGTTGTCTGCATGTAAGTGATTGTAATTTCAATAAGACTATTAGATAACATTGATATTACATCTGTGTGACATTGGCCCTTATCAGGCCATTTCACAGGCCTCCAGATCAGAAACCATACTCCATTTTCAGGCTTGCTGTTCGCCCGTCCGAGTAACCGGTTGCGACCAGTCCGCCCTGAGTGATTTCCTTGCGTTCATCGAGCAGATTCTGCGCTTTGATGTTGAGCTTCCAGTGTTCACCAAACTCCTTGATAAGGACCAGATCCAGCTCGCCGCGGGCTTGCTCGATCAGATCAGGAGCACCGAGGATGCCCACTTCATAAATGCGTGCGCCCACGTAGTTGTAAAGCAGCGTCGCCGTCAGACCGTTGAAGTCGTCATAACCCAGTTGGCCGTTGAACAGCCAATCCGATTGCCCCTGCAGGGGACGTGAACTGTTGGTCAGGATGTTCTGCTCGGTGACCCCGATGGTGACGTCGGACTGAATGTAAGAGATGTTGGTGGATGCATAAAAGTTTTCCCAGCGCTCGCCGAGGAAGTCAAACTGCTTGCGGAACTCGAACTCGATTCCCTGATTTTCGGCGGACTCGGCATTGACATAGCTGCGGGCACTGTTGGCGCCTGGCTGGACGACAGACTCGATCGGTGAGTCAAACTCTTTCATGAACAGGCCGACAGACATGCTGTCGCTGCCGGAGAAATACCATTCCCAGCGCATGTCATAGTTCTTGATGTGAGCGATGCGCAGATTGGGATTGCCGACCATCTCATAGCCTGTCACGGGGTTCGTGAAGCTGGCCGGGGAGAGTTCGCGGAAGTCCGGACGGGATGTCGTTTCGCTGTAACCAATGCGGAACTGATGATTGTCCAGGATATAGGTAGCAGTAACTCCCGGCAGCACATCGCTACTGATCAGTTCTGCGCCCACTGCGCTTCCCGGGCGGAACAGGTCAAACGTGTTGACGTTCTGCTGATAATCTTCTTGCCGTAAGCCGGCCAGCAGTTGAATGCGGTCGGAGAAATTCAACTCGGCCTGTGCGTACCAGGACTCCAGTTCGCGCGTGGCATCATAAGCATCGGTCGGACGTGTGATTTCGCGCAGCTCGAAACCTGTGCTGCTGATGTTCTGCGGTGCGAGTATCGTGGATAGAGGCTGACTGAGGAAACCAGGTCTGTTTACGACGTCGCCAAGTTCGGAGAACGAGAAGCGACGAATTGCATAGTCGCGTTCGCTGTCCTGTTTCGCGTAGCCGCCAGACATCATGATCGTGGAGTCCAGCGGGCCGTACACGACCATGGTGGAATCGACCGCGTATTCAGTGTTGAGATCGCTCAGTTCGCTATAACGACGCACATTGCCATCGGAGCGCAGGTTGAACCGGTATTGGTCATCGATCAGGTCGTAGCGGTATTCACGTGTGTCCGGTGCGTTGCGGTTGGCGGTGGAGCGGTTATAGCGCCAGTTGATGGTCAGCTCGTTGGCGTCGGGGAAGTAGTGATCACCCTGCAGCTGGTTTGAAATCATCTCGCGTTCAATGAACTCGATTTCCGCAATCTTGCTGTCCAACGCTTCGTCGCCGAAATAGCCTATCTGTTCACCGGCGATATTGTCTGACTGTCGCAAAACGATGCTGGTAGTGCTGAGATTGTGATTGTCGGAAAGCGCGAGACCAGTCGAGAAAATAGAACTGATATCGACGTTGTTTTCGGTGCCGAAATAAGTAAATGCATTCTCCTGAACCAGTTCATCGACGCCGCTGACTTTGTAGGAGTTGCGTTCTATTTCGTGATTGTCCCAGCTGTTCTTGTAGTCTACTGCCGCTAAGTAATTGAATCTATATTCACCAATATCGTGAAAATTTCCGAGCGAAACAGTGGCTCCGCCATCGACGGGCAGCTTCTTGCTGCTGATGTCATAGTCGGTGTTGAGGCTTTGGCCGATCGACTCCAGTTCCGCAGTCGTGTAACCGCCGGTGTTCAAGTAGGGATTGCGACGCTGCAGGCGCTGACCATTCGCCGTGGCCTGTTTCAAAAGCGCTGGAATCTCGCGGGCGCCATCATCATACCCCAGCCAGTCCTTGTCCCCGGATTGCGCCTTGCGTCCCTTTTCGAAAGACGCGCCATCGGTCATGCCGACAGAACTGCTCAGGTTGAAGAAGAATTCATCGCTGCTAGTTTTGGTCTTCATCTGCAGAACGCCGCCGCCAAACTCACTGGGGAACTGTGCGGAATAGGTCTTCTGAACGACGACGCTGTCCATGAGCGCATTGGGGAACAGGTCGAGAGGAACGACGCGGTTTAGTGGTTCAGGGCTGGGCATGCTGGAGCCATTCAGGAGTGCTGAGGAGTAACGCTCGCCGAGGCCGCGCACGTACACATACTTGCCGCCAACGAGGCTGATGCCTGCCACGCGCTTCAAACCTTCCGCGATATTGGTGTCGCCAGAGCGCGCAAATTCTTCATTGCTCAACACGCTGGATAGAGCCGAAGTGCTGCGTTTCTCATCGGGAACATAACGGCCGATGACAGCAATCTCCTCAATTTGCGTGGTGCTTGCTGCAACAGGAGAAGACGGCGGGGCGGTATCCAAATCCTGGGCCATGACTGTCATGTTGCCGAGTGCAATTGCGATTGCTGCTGGAAGTGCGCGTTTGATCATCATTGTATGTCCGTAGAGTTGGTGTTAATCAGAAGTTGCGCCAATTGTAATGAGCGGATATGACAGAAATATTTCACAGCAGTGAATTAGTCTGCAATTGTTGCAGAATTATGTAATTAATATTTCAGTTAAACGAAAAGGGGGGCGCAGTGGCCCCCCTTCCTTGAGCCTGATTCAAGTGCTGAATCAGTTGCCGAACATCCAGCCGGACGTCCAGTTGTTGGAGGTATCCTTTACCGCACCAATGTGTGTCACTTTATCGAAGAAGCTGTCGCTCAGTGTTGCGGCTGTCAGCGCGTTTATAGTCGGTCCGTTGACGACGCCTGAGAGGTCAACCGCGCCAGTGCTGTTGCCGGCCTGGCCATTGAACCAAGCAGAAACCAGCCATGGATCGGTACCAGCTTCAGAGAAGTTGTTGACGCACGCAAAGCGCGTGTTGGTCATGGTCAACTGACCTGTCAGCGTGGTGGCGCTTGCGCCGCCGTTCAGGAAGGTGGCATTGTCGTTGATATCCAGACAGTAGGTGTCGAAGCCAGAGACCACTGTGTTGTGGATATTGGCACCGGTACCGCGACGCAGCTCCATGCCACGTCCGGCAGCGCCCTTGCCGATTAAGGTGAAGTTGGCAAGTGTCGGCTTGGAGCGGGGCAGTGAGTCGAACGCGAATTCATTGTTGTCCGCTTCGATGCCACGGTCGCCGTTGCCAGTGCGCTGCTTGATCACAGCGTGCTGTACCTTGCCGTTCCAGCCGAAGGTCCAGTCGAAGGAATCGTCTTCGTTGTTGGTCAGAATCAGGTGCTTGGCATTCACGGTGCCGCCGAAGAACTCGATGCCGTCATCGGAACTGCTGTGTACCTGGACATAATCGACCACTGTTCCGCTGCCTGTGCCCTGGAAGGCAATGCCATTCAGTTCGTTGGTCGGGGTAATGTTCTGGCCTGGGTATTTGACGATGACGTAGCTTAGTACACCGCTGCTGTCGGTTGCATTGTTGCCGCCGTACTTGCCAGTTGAACCTTCGCCTTCCAGTTCACACAGCACTGTGCCTGAGGCACAGCCATTGACCGGCGCGTTGCCGTTGATGATCAGGCCGCCCCAGCGACCGCTGGTAGTAGCAGTGGCATTGGCTTCGTCGTCGTAGGTGAAGACGATTGGCGCTGCTGCGCTGCCGTTGGCTATGAGCTTGGAGCCGCGGCTGACAACCAGGAAGTTCAATCCTACTGGAGCGATAACCTTGGTGCCTGCGTCAATGGTCAACGTTGCCGGGGTGGTGTTGTCGCCGCCAACGAATACTGCGCCGTCGAGCAGGTAGACGTTGTTTGCGTTCAGGTGGGTGTTGCTGGTCAGTCTGCCGGAGACGATGCAAACCGGCTTGCCATCATGCGTTGCACCAGTAGAGGCTTTGGTGTTGGTCGGGCAGCCGGCAGCAGGCGTGGCCGCAATCGAGAAGCTCACGGGTGTGCTGGTGTATGCCAAGGTATTGATATTGCCGCCGGTGTAGTAGCCGAAATACACCTGGAAATCCAGACCTGCGAGATTGGAGTTGGCACCGACCAGATCGTTCAGCACCGTGATCTGCTCTTGAGCACCAAGCTTTTTGACTGCAAACGGGGAGAGTCCGCTGACTTGACCGTTCCAAGGCAGGAAGAGTCCGCCGGAAACCATCTTGAAGGCGCCGACGCCGGGAATTTGTACCAGAGCGATCAGTGCGCCAGTCTTGCCGACATCGGCAGCCGCGACATTGATCGTGCCAGTGACATCGACTCCAGCACTGCTGGCGACTGATGCGGAGTATGTGGAGCCACTATTGATGGTCGCTCCGCCCGTGAAGGTGGCAGTAGTGGCACTGCCACTGGCAGTTGCCGCTGTCAGAGTTGGTTCCGCGGCCTGTGCCGACATAACTGAGAATCCGAGACTCGCCGCGGCGATTGCTGTGACAAGCGTTTTACGATTTAAAATCATGATGACTCCTGGGTCCGGTCCTTAGCAGGACAGTTACTGGGTAAATTTGCTCAGGGGTCATCCTAGGGACTCGATGTTGCAGTTGTGCGACACGTACATGACACTTTTGTTGCAGTTCGCGTTGTGCGGGTCATTGCTCCTTCCTGTTGCAATTCGCCAACCCCATCACAAATTTGTTGATCAGCCGCAATGTCGGGGAATTTACTACGCTTTTTGTTGTCGTGTGGGCTACAATTGCTGCGTTTCTTACACTTGAATACACCACAGGAGAGGCCATGAAAAAAACTTACCTGACAGCACTGAGTCTGATGTGCGCCGCAGGCGCGATCGTTACAGCTCCGAACGCAGCCGTCGCGGACGCAGGACAATTCTATGTCACCCCTGGTCTGCAGTGGATTGACTATGACAAGAGTCGACTGTTGGACGATGAAATCGGGTTCGCTCTGGGTCTCGGTTACGATTTCACCAACAAACTGAGTGGCGAGGTCAATATTTTTGATATGGATTTGGATGGTACGGGTCCAGATAAAGACGTGTTTCATTCTCGCTTCGATCTTCTGTACACGCTGGACAAGCAGATTGGCGCGTTGACCCCATTCGTCGTTGGCGGCGTCGGTCACAATCGTTTCAGTCAGAACGAAGAGACAGCATTTGATGCCGGTGCTGGTGTGAAATACCAGATCAACGACAACCTGGTGTGGAGAACCGCGGTCCGAAAATTCTGGGGCATGGATGAGCATTTCCATGACTACGGTATCGACACGTCACTCGTGTTCAGCTTCGGTGGCAGCAGTTCAGTGCCTTCCGCTGCTGCTCCCACTCGTGCCGCAGCAGCAGCGCCTGATCAGGATGGCGATGGCGTGCCCGACAGCCGTGATGCTTGCGCCGATACCCCGCGTACGCACCGCGTAGACAACACCGGTTGTTCAATCGTGACTGAAGAAGTTGCCCGCATCGACTTGGTTGTTCATTTCGATTTCGATCAGGCGGTAGTCAAGCCGGAATACCTCGACGAGATTCAACGCGTCGCGGATTTCCTCAATGCCAATCCGAATACCATTGCGGACCTTGAAGGTCACACCGACGCTGTGGGAACAGATGAATACAACCAGAGTCTGTCCGAGCGTCGTGTCAATGCCATTCGTCAGGTGCTGATTGAGCGCTTCGGTATCGAGCCGGGTAAAGTGCGTGCGCAGGGCCTCGGCGAATCTCGTCCGGTGGCCAGCAATGACACAGCCGAAGGCCGTGCTCAGAACCGTCGGGTACAGAGCGTGATGTCAGCGACTCTGCAGCGGTTTGAATCACGCTGATCCCTGCTGCCAGCAATGGTGAGTAGTCATCGAACCCCTGCCGCGTGCGAATGCGGCAGGGGTTTTTTGTATGGGTGGAGTTGCAAACGCAGTGAATAATCTGAATTTTCAAGACAATACAGTTCTCAGTCTGACAAACCGCGAGTTGCTCTGGCGTCCGGCCGGTCAGGTCTTGCCGCGCCCTGATCTCGCCTGGCAATCCTGGTTGCTGGACCCCGGCTCACTGACGCAACGACTCAAGGAACGGAGTGCGGACGCAGCAGGCCCGGGCCAGTTCCGGGTACGGGTTCTGGAAGAAGGGTGGGTCAGGCAGCAGTCTCCCTTATTGCTGCAGTGTTTCCCGTCGCATGTGATACGCGAGCGCATGTGGTCACGCAGGGTGCTTTTGCAGTGTGGCGACCTCCCGTGGGTGGCGGCACACTCGCTGATTCCCGTCAGCAGCATGCAGGGGCCTCTAAAGCGCCTGCGCACGCTCAATGACAGACCACTGGGCGAATTTTTGTTTCGACACCCGCAGTTGCGTCGCGATCAATTGGAGTTGACCCATACCGGGGCTGTCTGGGGAAGGCGCTCCCTCTTCCATCTCTTCGAGCGACCCCTTCTGGTAGCCGAGTTTTTCCTACCGGCCTTGCTGGAGGCTGACAGACGGTTGTCGCCCCAAGGTTGAAAACCCCCTGCCCCTGAATTACCCTCACAGCGCCCATTCCTTCCGGAACACCCGCCATGGACAAGCCCGCGCAAGCAGCCAGTGCCCTCACCGGCAAACGCATTATCGATCTCTCCCGCGTGCTGGGTGGGCCCTATTGCACGCAGATGCTGGCTGATCACGGCGCCGAGGTCATCAAGATCGAACCTCCGCAGGGAGATGAGACGCGAGACTGGGGGCCACCCTTCCATGAGGGGGACGCGGCTTACTATATCGGCGTGAATCGCAACAAGCGCTCCATGGGGCTGGATCTCACTCAGCCTGCGGGGCGTGACCTTCTGCTGCAGTTGCTGGATGGCGCCGACATCCTCCTTGAGAACTATAAACCGGGCACCATGGAGAAGTGGGGGCTGGGCTATGAGGCCGTGTTGCGCGGACGCTTTCCGCGTCTGATTCATTGCCGTGTCAGTGGCTTTGGTGCAGATGGTCCGCTGGGCGGCTTTCCGGGCTACGATGCGATCGTGCAGGCCATGGCCGGATGGTTCAGCGTCAATGGCGAGAAAGACAGTCAGCCGACGCGCCTCGGTATCGCCATGGTCGATATGGGCACGGGGCTTT
This sequence comes from uncultured Gammaproteobacteria bacterium, assembly GCA_903876785.1. Classification (GTDB taxonomy): domain Bacteria; phylum Pseudomonadota; class Gammaproteobacteria; order Pseudomonadales; family Pseudohongiellaceae; genus UBA5078. The sequence continues at coordinate 8,885 of CAIRBI010000166.1, read as the reverse complement.
ACACGGCCGTTGCGCTGCTCATGGCGCTTACGGAGCGCGAGCGGTCGGGGCTGGGACAGTACATCGACATGACGCTTTACGATTGCGCGGTCGCGCTGATGCATCCGCATATCGTCAATTACAAATTTTCTGGCAAGATTCCCGTGGCGACCGGAAATGCGCACCCCAACATCAGTCCTTACGATACCTTTCGCACGCGCACGCTGGACATCTTCATCGGTGCGGGCAACAACGGTGCGTTTACGAAACTCTGCGAGGAATTGGGTTGCAGGGAGCTCACGGAAGATGCCCGGTTCACCCATAATATTGATCGTGTGAACAACCGGGCGGATCTCAAGGCCGAGCTGGAATCGCGTCTGATGAAGATCGATGGTTCCGAGCTTTGCGAGCGACTGCTGCAGGCGGGGCTGCCCGCCGGGCCTATTCACGATACTGCACAGGTGGTGGCACATCCGCATACGCAGCACCGGGGCATGAATGTCGAACAGGACTGGTATCGGATGACGGGCACGCCAATCAAATTTTCACGAACCCCGGGTGCCTTGCGTTATCTGCCGCCGAAATTCGGTCAGCATACGCGGGAAATCCTTGCGGAATATGGGCTGACAGCGGGGGAGGTGGACGCTCTGCTGAACGCCGGGGTGGTACTGGAGAAGCGGCGCTGACAGCAGCCAACGCCTTCTACTGCTGGGCTGCAGGCATGCGGACGCGCAGTTGCACGTTTTCAGTTCTGCTGGAAATGCCGCTGGCCAGTGTCGGCCGGAACTGCATTATCTCCGTGAGTTTACGGGCACGCACGCGGTTGGCCGTGTTGTCCGGCACGATCTGCGCGATCTCGGCGCTGGAGACCTGGCCGTTGGAGCGCACTGCAAACAGCAGTACAGCCTCCATCTGGCCGTCGGAGGGTTGACTGGATTCTTCCAGCCCCTGAATCAGCGTCGCCATTACATCGTAATCACCCAGATCGTAGAGTGGCGGCTCGGCCTGATGCCGGCAATCCGGCTTGGCTTCCTGCAGAGTCTCGTGAAAGGCCGTCACAGGCAGCAGCACCGGGCAGCGCGTCAATGCCTCCAGAAGCTCGGGAGAGACGCCCGCTTCTTCGAACAAGGCCAGTGCATCTCTGTAGTACTCCAAGGCTGGCCCCGGCGCAGAGCTGCCCCTGCGTACACCGGCAAAATGGCCCGGCTGGTTTTCGTATTGCTGCCGCAGCAAGGTCGCGTCTCCCATGGCGATCAGGGCGAGGCCCTCCGCCTCCAGGTTGCCACTGGCCGCGTACAGCTCGCGAATGCGCTTCAGCTTCTGCAGGCTTGTCGCCAAATTGTTCTTGAAAGAGCGCTCGATAACAGTGCTGGCCCGCGAGCCGTACTGTGCCTCGATTTCGATTTCGGTCAGCCCCCTGCCAGTTGGCACGTTGTTGCCCGCTACCTGCCGGCTTCTGATGCCTTCGGTGAGCAGCATGAGATCCTGCGAGGTTTCGCTGGTCATCATGATGGCCAGCCCGATGTAGGTCGCAGCCAGTGCTTCGTCATACAGGTAAGGCGCCAGCTCCACACTGTCGGCGCCATAATGACTCTCGGCGATGGCGGTAGCGCGTTCCTCCATCTTGCTGAGCTGGGTGAGATGGAAAGCTTCCCTGGCGCGGATGTCATGCCCCAGCGCCCGCATATGCCAGTCGCCCAATTGCTTGAGTCCAGCGAGTTGTTCTGGCGGGGGCAGTGAATCATCGCGTTCATATACCCAGGACAGATACTGGAGAGTGTCGGTCACGCTGTCCCACTGGCCAGCGGCCGAGCGCAGCCGCAGCAATGTCTGAATGACGGGAATCTGTTCGGTTGCATACAAGCCATTGCCGATGCGATGGATCTGCAGTTGCTGATCCAGCAGCGGCAGCGCAGCGTCGGGATTGCCTGCCTCTATCAGGGCCTCGCTCATGCCTGAAAGCGGTTCGATCAGGCGCTGATCAAAGGGGCCGAAGTCGCTCTGCAGCTGGTCGATGGTCTGTTGATATGCCGCCAGACTGTTGGCGTGGTCGATGGAGCGCTGCGTGTCAGCACCATTCGGCAGAGCTGGATTGTCCTGCTGTGCCAGCAGACTGCCATTGCCGATGCACGCCAAGGTGAGCGCCAGCACAGAGCAACGCATTAGGGTGGGGTTCAGCAATCTGTTCCTGCCGTGAAGGGCTGTCATCTGCAGATTCTCTGATGCCGCGGCCTGTCGGCCACGTTTTCGTTTTCAGGCATTCTTGTTTTCAGGCATTCTTGTTTTCAGGCATTCTAGCCCAGTCTTTTCATCTAAGCACGGGTTGACAGTCCTGGGAAGTTCAAATACATTCGCCCGCCTCGCGACTGCAACCTTAACGCAGGCGCCGCCATCAAGATTAATCTCAGGACCGATAATGTCAGTTCGATCGTTCAGCAAAGTGTCTGGTACACAACTCCGCCCCATGGCCGCTGCCATGCTGGCTGCGTGGGCTGCTGCAAATAGTGCTGCGAACTCCACTGTGAATGCCGCCGCGGCCCGTCGTCGCGCGCGCGCGACCAGCGCCCATTTTTCGGAGAAGCCTGAGACTCTCTAAAGCCACATAGAATCACTGAACCAAAAACCTCCAGGCGTCCCGACTCCTGGAGGTTTTTTTTTACCCGCGAAAAACTGGAGGCAACATGAACAGCATAGAAATCGAAGACAGTCTTGGCCTGACCATCTGCATGAAACAACCCGTCGCCATCGAGCGCGGCCTGGGAAGTCATGTGTGGGACGACAAGGGCGCTCAATACCTGGACTTTACGGCGGGATGGGGAGTCACCAGTCTCGGTCACAGTCATCCCGTGCTGGTTGCCGCCATCCAGGAACAGGCAGGCAAGCTTATGCAGAACCCCAATTCCGGGTTCACCTATTCCCCGGTTCGCGCGCGTTTGCTGACGTTGCTGCAGCAGGTATTGCCAGAAGGGCTGACACGGGTATTTTTCGCCAACAGTGGTGCCGAGGCCAACGACGCTGCAGTCAAACTGGCGAGAAAGGTGACCGGCAGACCGCAGGTGATCGCCGTGGCGGGGTCGTTTCACGGTCGCACGCTGAGCACACTGTCGCTCTCGGGGGGTAGCGACAATGCAGCGAAATATCTGCCGCTGGTGCCCGGCAATCAGTTCGTTCCATTCGGTGATATCGAAGCGCTGGCGGCTGCGCTCAATGACACGGTGGCGGCGGTGATTGTGGAGCCGGTGCAGGGCGAGGGTGGTGTCAGGGTGCCGCCGCCGGGTTATCTGCAGGCGCTGGCGCAACTGTGTCGCGCGAACGGGACGCTGCTGATTGTCGATGAAGTACAGACCGGTTTCTGCCGCACCGGGAGCTTCTTTGCGGTAGATGCGCAGAATGTGCAACCCGACATACTGACCATGGGCAAGGGGATTGCCGGCGGCTTTCCGTTTGCGGCGTTTGCCATGACCGATGCGGTGGCGGCAGGTGTCAGCAAGGGCGATCACGGTGGCACCTACTGTGGCAATCCGCTCGGCTGTGCGGCAGCGTTCGCCGTGGTCTCGCATCTTCTGGAACAGAACGTCGCCGGGCGCGTGACCGAAATGGGGAAGCTGGCAATGGCCCGACTGCAGATGCTGGCGCAGAAGTATCCTGAATTTGTAGTCGAAGTGCGTGGGCGGGGCTTGCTGATCGGAATCCAGATGCACAATGACGCTCAGGTCAGTGAGCTGACCCAGCGCTGTCTCGCCCTTGGATTGATGGTGACGCCAACGCGCAATGCCGTGCTCAGGATCATTCCGAATCTGCTGATTACCGAAGCGGAGCTGCTGAGCGGGTTGGCGCTGCTGACGACAGCACTGGATGCCATGCGCGCCAGCAACGCTGAGCCGGTGCAGGCGCGTTGTGCATGAATTGCGCATGAATAGGATTTGCCATGGGCATCCGCTAGTATGGCTGCGAGTCATGATTTGATCATTCAATAAAGGCGGCCAGGCGCTGGCTGATGAGGAGAGGCAGGATGAAAAATACCAGGGTGCTGCTGGCCAAACGCCCAGTTGGCGAACCAGATGACAGCTGTTTTGAAATCATGCAGGCAGAGGTGCCGCCGTTGCAGCCGGGGCAGTTGCTGATAAAGGTGCTGTGGTTGTCGCTGGACCCTTACATGCGGGGCCGCATGAACGATGTGAAGTCCTACGCCAAGCCCGTCGGCATCGGCGAAATCATGGTGGGCGAGTCGGCGGGTGTCGTGATCGATTCGCGCTCAGACCTCTTCCAGGTAGGAGACTATGTCACGGCCCACATGGGTTGGCAGAGTCTGATCGTGGTCGATGACAACGCGCCCCGGCTGATGAAGGTGGATCTCGACAATGGGACTCTCTCTGCACATCTGGGAGTCGTCGGAATGCCGGGTCGTACCGCATTTTTCGGTTTGCTGGAAGTCGGCAAGCCGGTGGCCGGTGAGACACTGGTGGTCTCTGCCGCCTCCGGGGCGGTGGGTTCAGTGGTGGGGCAGCTCGGCAAGATTCTCGGGCTGCGCGTGGTCGGCATCGCGGGAGGCCCGGACAAGTGCCATTATGTCACCGAAGAGCTGGGATTCGATGTCTGCATCGACTACAAGGCCGGCGATCTGGCGCAGGAGCTGGCACTTGCATGTCCGCGCGGCATCGACGTTTATTTCGAGAATGTCGGTGGTGACGTGACCCGGGCCGTCGCGCCGCTGCTCAACAAGGGTGCCAGAGTCCCTGTCTGCGGGTATGTCTCCAGTTACAATGACGCCGACATCTCCAAGGCAGTGACGCCATTCGATATCCTCAAGGCCGCCCCGAACGTCCCCGAGCATCGCTTCATCCTGGTGTCGGAATGGATTGACCGCTGGCCTGAAGCCACCGTCCAGCTGGGGCGCTGGGTCAAGGAGGGGCGGATCAAGCATCGTGAAAGCATCGGCACCGGGCTGGAGAACGCGCCGGAGCTGTTCCGGGGATTGCTGCGCGGCAGGAATTTCGGCAAGCAGCTGGTGAAGGTTGCTGAAGAATGAGCCTTTTGCTAGTTTGTGAGAATGCTGCAAGGCATTATTTTTATTGGTGATATTACCTATTCTAACGCGTGATTGACGGACGGGGTAAGGCGATGAGCTTATTCAATTTGACAGGGAAAGTGGCTTTGATAACAGGCTCAACCAAGGGCATTGGACTGGCAATCGCCAGACGCATGGCGGAAGCCGGTGCCCGCGTAGTGATCTCCAGCAGGAATCAGGAAGCGTGTGACGAGGTCGCTGCGGGTATCAATGAGGCAGTTAATGCCGAAGGCGGCGAGGCTGTCGCTATCGCCTGCAATATCAATTACAAGGAGCAGTTGCGGACGCTTGTCGAACAGACCACGGCGCATTTCGGTGGCATTGATATTCTGGTGTGTAATGCGGCGTTGAATCCACATTACGGTCCGTCGCAGGACATTTCCGATGCGGCATTCGACAAGATCATGAATGCCAACATCGGCAGTGCGCACCGTCTCTGCCAGTTGGTCCTGCCAGGCATGGCAGCTAGGGGAGGAGGGGCGGTGATCATCGTCTCCTCCATCGCCGGGCTCAAGGGCAGTACCGTCCTCGGTGCCTATGGCATTTCCAAAGCCGCCGACATGCAGATGGCCCGCAATCTTGCCGTCGAGTGGGGGCCTAAGAACATCCGCGTCAACTGTATCGCGCCGGGGCTCATACGCACCGACTTTGCCCGCGCGCTCTGGGAAAATCCCGAGACTTACGCCGCCACAGTGGCGATGTATCCATTGCGCCGTATTGGCGAGCCCGACGAGATCGCCGGCGCCGCTGTCTTTCTGGCCTCCGAGGCGGGCAGTTTTACCACTGGGCAGACGCTGGTCATCGACGGCGGCGGGACCATTGCCGGTTAGTGTTTCACATCGAAACTGTCACTTTGAACATGGTTGGAGACTGAGAACATGATGGACCTGGGCCTGTCGGCAGAGATGGTGGAAATTCGCGAGAAGATTCGTCGCTTCGTGGAAGTGGACGTAGCCGCCGTGGAGCATGACTACCATGCGGATATCGCCGTCGGGGACCGCTGGTCGCACACACCGCGCCAGGAAGAGATCATGGAAGGGTTGAAGCAGAAAGCGCGTGCGCTGGGGCTGTGGAATTTCTTCCTTCCCAAAAGTCAGGGCGGCGCTGGCATGACCAACCTTGAGTACGCTCATCTGGCTGAAATCATGGGGCGCAGCCGCCTGGCTTCCGAGGCCTTCAATTGCAGCGCACCGGACACCGGCAACATGGAAGTGCTGGAGCGCTATGGATCCGAGGAACAGAAGGAGCAGTGGCTGAAGCCGTTGCTGGCCGGCACGATCCGTTCGGCGTTCGCCATGACCGAGCCGGATGTTGCCTCGTCTGACGCGACCAATATCGCCACCACGGCAGTGCTCGACGGCGATGACTGGGTCATCAACGGCGAGAAGTTCTACATTTCCGGAGCGGGGGACAAGCGCTGCAAGATCATGATCGTGATGGTGGTCACTGACCCGGACGCTCCGAAATACAACCGCCAGTCGCAGATTCTGGTTCCCATGGACACTCCCGGTGTAGAGGTTGTGAGGGCGATGGAGGTGTTCGGGCGGGATGATGCCCCGCATGGCCACATGCACATCCGCTATGACAATGTCCGCGTGCCGCAGAAGAACATCATCCTCGGTCGTGGTCGTGGCTTCGAGATCTCGCAAGGGCGTCTCGGGCCTGGCCGCATTCACCATTGCATGCGCTCGATTGGTGCTGCGGAAAAGGCGCTGCAACTGATGTGTGAACGCTCGTTGAGCCGTCAGGCCTTCGGCAAACCGCTTGCCGAGCTTGGGGGCAACTATGATGCCATCGCCGACAGCCGCATCGAGATCGAGATGTGCCGACTGCTGGTCTTCAAGGCGGCGTATCTGATGGACACTATCGGCAACAAGGCGGCCCGCGACGCGATCTCGCAGATCAAGGTAGCGGTGCCGAACATGGCGCTGCGCGTGATCGATCGTGCCATTCAGATGCACGGCGCTGCAGGCGTGTCGCAGGATTTTCCGCTGGCGGCGCTGTGGACCAGTCAGCGGACTCTGCGGCTGGCGGATGGTCCGGATGAAGTGCATCGCCGGGTCGTGGCCAGAACCGAACTGGCCAGATACGCAAAGTAGCGAGAAGCTCTCACCCACATCGACCGGAAACTGATCCGGGCCACACCCATTGGCGTACTTTGTAGCCAAAGAAAACAGAGTATTCACGCCTTATCGGGGACACACATTGAAAATCGCCATCATCGGATCGGGAATCTCCGGTCTCACCGCCTCCTATCTCCTGCACAAACATCATGACATCACACTCTACGAGGCTGCAGATCGTCTGGGCGGCCATACTGCTACCGTCGAAGTCGACGTGGCGGGGCAGACTCAGCGCATCGACACCGGCTTCATCGTCTACAACGACTGGACCTATCCCAATTTTATCCGGCTGATGAACGAAGTAGGGGTTGCCTCGCGGCAGTCGGACATGAGTTTCAGCGTCAGTTGTGAGAGCACTGGTCTGGAGTTTGCGGGAGTAGACGGCCGCCTGAGCCTGCTCAACGGCCTGTTCGCACAGCGCCGCAATCTGCTGTCGCCTTCCTACCTCGGCATGCTGCTCGACATCGTGCGCTTCAACAGTCTGGCGATGGCTGATGTCGAGGATGACCGCATCGATCCGCACATGAACCTGCGTGACTATGTCCAGCACCATGGTCTGGGCAAGCAGTTCACGGAGTTTTATCTGATCCCCATGGCATCGGCTATCTGGTCGACCCCGTTCGCCCGGATGTACGATTTTCCGATGCGCTTCATGCTGCCGTTCATGTACCGGCATGGCCTGCTGAGCGTCAGCAATCGACCCAAGTGGCGCACCATCGTCGGTGGATCCAGCAGCTACATTGCCCCGCTCAGTGCTGGCTTCAGAGATCGTATCCGCGTCTCAACGCCGGTGACTGGTGTGCAGAGATTCGAGGATCACGTTGTAGTTCATTCACTCAGTGACGGTCATGCGCAGAGCGAGCGCTATGATCAGGTAATCTTCGCCTGCCACAGCGATCAGGCGCAGGCGCTGCTGAGCGACGCCTCGGCCGCCGAAATGGCTGCACTGACGGCTATTCGCTACCAGGACAACGAGGTGGTGCTGCACACCGACGTCGGTCAGCTCCCCCGCAATCGACGCGCGTGGGCCAGCTGGAATTACCGGTTGACGCCGGGCTGCGAGGACGCTTTGCCGATCATCACCTACGACATGAACCGCCTTATGGGCATCGATTCCAGCGAGCGCTTCTGTGTGACCTTGAACAATACGGCGGGGATTGCGCCCGACAAGATCAAGAGCCGTTTTGTCTATGCTCATCCGATCTTTACTCAGGCCGGTGTCGATGCGCAGGAGCGCTGGCAGCTGGTGAACGGGTTGCGCCGCACCTGGTTCTGCGGCGCCTGGTTGGGCAAGGGATTTCACGAAGATGGCGTCAACAGCGCCATCAAGGTGGCGAAGGCGCTGGGCGGTGCCGCGGACTGGGATTGATCAGGACAGCCAGTCGAGCGAGCGCGCTAGTGCCGTCAGCTTGAAGGAGCGGGCAGCGTCGTTGTGATCGGCATCGCCATCGGCGGCCGGAGCGTTAGTGGTATCGTCACGCGCTGGTCTCTCGCTACCCGGCCCAAACAGCACCCGTGTCGTAAAGCTGTCCAGATCGAAGAGCACCAGGCTGGCCTGCTCATCGAGCGGCAAAATGGCTGCGGTGGCAATGGTGGTGAGTCGCGGGCTCTGTGCAAACAGCAGAGCGCGGTCGACGGGTGACCACTGCAGGTTGTAGATGGCATCTTCGGTGGTGAATACGGTGATCGGTGAACCGGGAAGTTGCGTGGAGCCG
>CAIRBI010000165.1 GCA_903876785.1 uncultured Gammaproteobacteria bacterium | reverse complement strand
CTCGCGGCGATCCTGCTGGCCGGCCGCACTGCAAGTGCCTTCACGGCGCAGATCGGCTCGATGAAGGTGAATGAGGAACTGGACGCCCTCAGCGTGCAGGGGCTGAGCCCCATCGAGCTGCTGGTGCTGCCACGGCTGCTGGCGCTGCTGATCATGCTGCCGGTGCTGTCGTTCATCGCCGTTCTCGCCGGCATACTCGGCGGCGCGCTGGTGTCGGTGTTGACACTGGACGTCAGCTTCGCCCGCTTTCTCGGCATCGTGCAGGAGATCCCCCTGCGCCATATCCTGCTCGGGCTGGCCAAGGCGCCTTTCTTCGCACTGGTGATCGCGCTGATCGGCTGTCTGGAAGGCTTCAAAGTGCAGGGCAGCGCACAGTCGGTCGGCGAACACACCACCTCGGCCGTAGTACAATCCATTTTTGCGGTGATCCTGCTGGATGCCGTGGCGGCGCTGTTCTACATGGAGATGGGTTGGTGACAGCAGCAAACAGTGCAACGCAACAGCGCCCGGCGGCACGCAAGGCCATCATTGAGGTGCGCGGGCTGAACAACCGCTTCGGCAGCAATGTGGTGCATGAAGGGCTCGATCTGGACATCTATCGCGGCGAAATTCTCGTTGTGGTGGGCGGCTCGGGCAGCGGCAAATCCGTGCTGCTGCGCTCCATCGTCGGACTGCATCGGCCGAGCGCCGGGCAGGTCAATTTGTTCGGGCAGGACCTGCTGCAGCTCCCGCCAGACCAGCGTTCCGCCCTGGAGAGGCGCATCGGCGTGCTGTTTCAACGCGGCGCCCTGTTCTCGTCATTGACAGTGCTGGAGAACATCGCGCTGCCCCTGATCGAGCACGCGGGGCTGACGCGCAAGGCCGCTGCAGAGCTGGCAGCGGTGAAGCTGGCGCTGGCAGGTTTGCCCGCGCGCGCCGGGGCACTCTATCCGGCCGACCTTTCCGGCGGCATGATCAAGCGCGCGGCACTGGCGCGGGCGCTGGCACTGGACCCGGACATCCTGTTTCTGGATGAGCCGACCGCCGGTCTCGATCCGATCGGCGCGGCGGCTTTCGATCAGCTGCTGGTGACGCTGCGCGACGCCTTCGACCTGACGGTGTTCATGGTCACGCACGATCTGGATACGCTGTACACAGCCTGCGACCGCATTGCCGTGCTGTCGCAGAAGCGGGTGCTGGTGGCGGATACCCTGGACGTGGTGGCGGCCACAGACGACGCCTGGATTCAGGAGTATTTTCACGGGCCACGCGGGCGGGCGGCTGCGGTGACCGCTGGCTTGGCAATTGCAGACTCTACACCAACACGTTCAAAGCAAGAGTGACACTATGGAAACCCGGGCACACTACATTATCGTCGGCCTCTTTACCCTCACCGCAGGCGCGTTCGCCCTGCTCTTCGCCCTGTGGATGTCCCGCTCCGCGACGGACAACGACGTCGTGGTCTACGACGTGATCTTCCGCGAGGCAGTCTCCGGCCTGAGCGTCGGCAGCCCGGTGCAATACAGCGGCATTCGTGTCGGAGAGGTGGAACGTCTGCGGCTCGACCCGCAGGACCCTCGCCAGGTCTGGGCGCGGGTACGCATCTCCAGTTCCGCTCCCGTGAAAGTCGACACCCTCGCCCGCCTCACCATGCTCAACATCACCGGCGCTGCCGGCATCGAACTTAGCCAGGGCCTGCCATCCAGCCCGCTGCTCACGGCAGAGCAAGGCAGCGTGCCGATCATTCAGGCCGCACAGTCGTCGCTGGCCCGCCTGCGCCTGAATAGCGACGAACTGCTGATCAGCATCACCAGCCTGCTGGACCGCGCCAACCAGATGCTCTCGGCAGAAAACGGCGAGTACGTGACGCGCATCCTGTCCAACGTGGAAGTCGTCACCACCAATCTGGTGGAACAGCAGGCGACGCTTGGCGCCGGGCTTGCCAGCCTGGCCAGTGCCGGTGAGGAGCTGAACCAGCTGCTCGCACGTGTCGATGAACAGATCGCCGAACATGGCGACCCACTGCTCAACTCGGCCGCCGAGACCATGGTGAATATGCAGCGCTTTACCCAGCAGATGACCACGCTGATGAACGACAACGAACAGGCCTTGACCAATGGCATGCAGAGTTTCAACGAGCTCGGGCCGGCGATCGAAGACCTGCGCGGCGTGCTCAGCGGCCTCAACGACATCACCAATCGCCTGGAAGAAGACCCCGCCGGCTTCCTGCTGGGCGACGACAACATCAAGGAATACCAACCATGAGCAAGCGCTTTCTGCTGTCGACCCTGTTGCTCTGCGGCGCACTGAGCACCTGCACGGTGCTGCCGAAGCGGGTGCCGACCGATCTCTATCAACTGCCGCCCTCGACCCTGCGCGCCAACAGTGACGGGCAGACACTCCGTGGCCTGCGCATCGACACCCCCACCACCAGCGACGCGCTCGGTGGCAGCCGCGTGCTGGTGATGCCGGGCAACAACAGCTTTCAAGCCTACCCGGACGCCCGCTGGTCCGCGCCCACCGCTCTGCTGTGGCGCGACTGGCTGCTCGATGCCTTCTGGCGTGACGGCCGAGTATCGGCACTGAGCACCAGCAGCGACGGCCTGCAGGCAACACTGGAGCTGGGCGGCATGCTGCGGGCACTGCACCACGAAAATCTACAGGGACTTTCACTGGCAGTCATCCGTTACGACGCCAATCTGATCGAGGCAGGCAGTCGCAATATCCTCGCCAGCCGCCGCTTCGAGGTCAGCGAGCCGGTCAGCGGCAATGGTGTCAACGCAGTGGTGAGTGCACTGGGAATCGCCGCAGACCGACTCGCCGCCGACCTCATTCTCTGGACGGTGCAGCAAGGTCAGCAACAGGGTCAGCAACAGGGTCAGCAACAACAGGAGGCTCAACCCCGTGCCGTACAGCCTTGATGACCGCGGCGGGAGTTGCACCGGCGAACCTTCGAGAGGGCCTCGCGCGCAATGAAAGGCATTTACGTCATCACCCATCAATTCAACGCACGCGTGCAGTCGGTGATGGCGATCTGCAGCATCCTCATTATCGTGCCATTCCTGCTTTATTACGCCGTTGTCGGCAATCTGCCGGTGGCCGCTGCGCTGCTGGTCATGCTGATAGCGTGTTGCTACACCACCTGGGATATTCGCCGACGCGGCTCGCAGACCTCCACGGTGCACTTGATGGCCACAGTGCTCTCCGCTGTCATGATCACGCTGGTCTATCTGGCAGGCAGCCCGGCCAGCTTCTGGCTGTTTCCAATGGTTGTCGCCAATTTCGCCATCCTGCCGATTCGCTCGGCAGTCCTGCTCAATATCGCTGCCATCACGGTGACTTTACCGGTGCTGCTGCAAGACCCCACCATCGCCCTGCGTTTCTTTCCCAGCGTGCTGCTGGTCAATCTGTTCCTGGCCATCTTCGCCAGCCAGTTGCGCCAACGCACTGAACAAGTGAATCAACTGTTGCTGGAGGACACGCTGACCGGTGCAGGCAATCGTCGGGCACTGGATGAACTTCTGGCACAGTGCCACCGGGCTTTCCAGAGCGACAAACTGCCAGTGGCGCTGCTGATGATGGATCTGGATCGCTTCAAGAGCATCAATGACAATCAGGGCCACAGCGCGGGGGATCAGGTGCTGCGCCGTGTGGCAGAGGTGTTCCGGCGCCAGCTTCCGAGCGGCACTCAACTATTCCGTTTCGGCGGCGAGGAGTTCACGATCGTGGCACCTGGTGCCGCCCTGAATGACGCGCTGCTTCTGGCCGAGAATGTCCGCCAGGCGCTCGAGCAATACCGGACGACGGCGCAACCGGACCTCGCAGCGCCGATAACGGTATCGACAGGCGTCGCCGTACTGCGTCCCGGCGAGTCGATTAATGCCTGGCTGAGCCGGGCGGATAGTGCGCTGTACCGGGCAAAGCAGGAAGGTCGCAATCGTGTCTGTGCTGAAGAAGTGACAAGCCCATGAAAACATTATTGCTGGTACCGACCGAAGCGGGCGTGGGCCTGACAACGATCTGCCTCGGTCTGCTGCATGCGCTGGACCAGCAGGGTCTGCGAGTGGCGTTCTGCAAACCGGTGGGTCAGCCCGGCGAGACGAGCGGAACCATTGCAGAGACCACCGCAGTGACCACGGCGGAAAGCACCTCTGAGTCTGGCCCCGAACACACTGTCGAGCTGATCCGCCGCTATGCCGACCTGCAACCTCCTGCCCCTCTGCCCTGCAGTCAGGCGCTTGCCTGGCTCGCCGCCGAGCAGACCGATGTCTTGACCGAGCAGTGGATGATGCTGCGCGAACTCACCCTGGCGAGCCTCGCCCAGGAGCCGGACGTACTGGTGCTGGAGGGCGTCAGCCACGCGGGCGACAATCCGCTGCTGGCGCGGATCAACCCCCTTCTGGCAGATTCCTTCGATGCGCAGGTCATCCTCGTCAGCACGCCCCACGCCCAGTCCTTGGCCGAGTTGAATCAGCGGCTGGAGAGCTGTGCAGCGCAGTTCGGCGGACATGAAGGCAGCGACGCAAGCAGTGGCCGCGCTGTCGGCGTCATCCTCAACATGCTCGATGCACCACGCGCTGAGGATAGCCACCTGCCTCGGAACCGCCAGCACATTGCCCCTGCAACCTCGCGGGCCTGGGCGCAGATTCCGGCGCAGATGCCAGTCCTCGCCGCAGGCCTGCATCTGGCGGGCGGCATCCCCTGGGACGCCGAGCTGACCGCACCGCGCACCGGTGATGTGGCTGAATTTCTGCGCGCGGAGATCTTGGAGGCAGGCGACATTCAGCAGCGCCGCGTGCTGCACATCTGCCTGGCTACCGAACGGGTGGGCAATCTGCTGCCGCACCTGCAGCATGGCACCCTGTTGATCACCAGCGCCGACCGCGACGAGGTGATCGTCGCCGCCG
>CAIRBI010000164.1 GCA_903876785.1 uncultured Gammaproteobacteria bacterium | reverse complement strand
GTGTCGCTGCTCAAGGAATTGATTCCCGGCGCGACACACTGGCCACGCTTTGTGCGCAATCGCTCCGAACAGTTCGAGGCGCGTACTTCGCTGGTGCAGGCGGCGGATTCCAGATCAGCCTTCTTTACTGGAATGGCGGGTGCCGTATTTCCCATCGCCGTCGCGCACGGAGAAGGGCAGGCGGAATTCCGTCATGCATCAGACCTGCAAGCGCTCCAGACGGCCGGTGGTATCGCCATGGCCTATGTCGACAATTTCGGCAAGGTGACGGAGCGCTACCCGCAGAACCCTAACACGTCCCCCATGGGAATCGCCGGTGTCTGCAGTGCCGACGGCCGTGCCACGGTGATGATGCCGCATCCGGAGCGGGTTTTCCGCGCAGTGCAGAATTCCTGGCGTCCCGATGACTGGGCCGAAGATGCGCCTACCATGCGCCTGTTCCGCAATGCCAGGGTTTGGCTGGGCTGATAAATGGGCGGGCTGGCGTCATGATGAAACTGTGCTTCTATGTGCCAGCCACTCATCTGGAGACGGTGAAGGCCGCCGTTTTTGCCGCTGGTGCCGGACGCATCGGGGACTATGAACACTGCGCGTGGCAGGTGGCCGGGCAAGGGCAGTTTCGGCCTCTGGCCGGCAGCAATCCTTTCATCGGTGCGCAGGACCACCCGGAAACACTCGAAGAATATCGTGTTGAAATGGTGTGCGACGATCACTGTGTTGTCGCTGTGGTGGCAGCCCTGCGTGCGGCACATCCGTATGAGGAGCCTGCTTTCGATGTAGTGCGGGTGGAGAGTTTCTAACGCCGGATAGAGGAGCAAGACAATGAAAACGCTGATTGCTATGACGCTTTGTATTTGTGCCTTCTCCTCGCTGCACGCGCAGACTCCTGCTGTGGGAGATCAGCGGCGCGTGATTCCCGCTACCCGGATCGATAGCACGGGTTCCCGCAATTCCAGCTTTGCCATCGGCCTGACTCGCGATCAGGGCATCACCTTCCGCAACGAAGCGCGCGTGCCTGACACCTTGCGAATCAGCGCCAGGGTGCAACCCGAGCCACAACATGTCGGCAAGACTGGCGACATCTTTGCGCTGGTGGTGCTGGGCGGAGCGGTGCAGATGCTCACCAGTGATGGTCAGTTAATACCATGGAGCGGGACCTTGGCCGGTCTGCGCCCCGTGCGCGACGATGTCACGCTGCAGGCGACGATGAATCTGGATTTGTTCAGCGGTGTGGTGGGCAGCGCCGGTACGTTTCCCTTTTATCTCGGTTACCGCGAGAACAGCTCCGGAGATTTCAACTACACGGCTACCCCGGAACCGCTGTTGATTACCAATGACAAAGCCCCGACCCAGACTGTGGCATGTCCCGCTTTCGGTGGACGCACCGTCAATGTGGGCTACACGTCCGCAACCGGTGTCTTTACCCATGCGCCGTTCCGCAGCCAGGATCTGGCGATTATCACCAATGGGGAAGAAACCAATGACGCCCGCTTTTCCTATCCGTGGATCAAGAAGCAGGGAGAGCGCATCGACATCTATGCGCCTGCCGATGGCGTGCTGGTGAGAATGCGTCACAAGGCAGAAAATCTGCCCATTTTCCCGAGTGATGACTCCGATCTGTTCTTTTTGGTTGCCTGTGATCCCGCGCGCCCCGGTAACAGTGATGTCATGGTCCGATTCAATCACATCACCGATCCGCGGCCAGACATCAAGGCAGCCTATGCATTTGGGGCGCTGGGGGCGCCGGTTTTCACTCCTGCCTTTGAGGAGCGTGAGGATCGTCAGGTACCGCTCGTCAATATTGCGGTGAAAGCGGGGGATTATCTCGGTTCGACCAGTGGCACGCCCACGGCGCGCAATTTTGATTTTCAGATCGGTATCGGCGAGGCCAGTGTGTGTCCCTTCAGTGCGTTGAACGAGCCGCACAGAAGCCAGTTGCTGGCGCTGCTGGGGCCACAATCGGCGACCCCGGCCGGTCCGTCGGTACCGGGGTATGCCTGCAAGGGATATGGCGCACGTCCGTGATACGCTCTTGTATCAATCAGTCGCTCAACTGCTTCCAGCTACTTTCTAATTTCCAGCATAAACCAGGGCAAGAAACAACCCGCCGAGTGGGTACAGTTCACCTTGCAGATATTGGCAGTGCAGGAGCAAAAGATCTAAGTCGCTAGACACGGCGTACAAAAACTATACACAATTACAACCTGTAAGCGACCGCGTTTGCAGCCGAGAATTTCCCCATCATGTAGGAGCTAAATATTGGTTTTATGCTTGTTATCGTCAGCAATAATTCGTTTTAACACCGCTGAGATCATGGCGGTGGGGTTTTGAACTACCACTTGGCCTGTGACGTTCTTGAGACTATTGAGTTGTTGCCAACCTCGCCTGAACTTTGGCAGCGTTTGTGTTCCAAGGTTGGTGCGTTAGATCCAGATGAAAAGTCTCGCCTGGTTGATGCAATAGCATCCCGATTGTTGGCCGGGAACAGCGCGAATTGGCTGCGCTACGGTGCATTGGCATTTTTGACCCGTGATCCCCTCTGGTTTGTTAAGCAGTCAAGTGTTGCCGACGCCGATACTCCAGCAGATGCAATCATGGCTCTGCTTGGTTTATGCGCATATCAGGCGCTTGCGCGAACACTAGCGACTCGAGCATTCGTGCAGTTATTCATTGACATTGATGCGCCCAGATTGCAGCGGCTTGTTGCACAACGGATGCAGTCCGCGACTGCGATACACCTTGCGTCTAGGAATGGATTGCGGGTGGCGGTATATACGCCTCAGATTGTCGACATATTGCACGGGGGTACGGGGTTCACACTGAATATCATGAATGTTGCTGCTCAGCTCGGCGCTCCGTGTCAAGTATTTACGGCGCAGGAGGCCACCATCTCTGAAGCTGACGGGCATTACGGAGGATTGGAGTGTGTGCAACGACGGGAAGTCTTTACAGAGTCGCTGGTGCTAAATGTCCCGGGAAATGTGCAGATGTTACTGCCTAACGTGGAGTTTTCACTTCGGTTCCGGTTGGAACAGATGTTGGCGGCCATCCATAGCTATGAACCTGACGTAGTCATCTTCGTCGGTTTCATGTCGCCACTGGTCTACCGGTTGTTTGAAAGCTACCCGATTGTGGGGTTGTCGCTGCATGCTTTGCCGCCCATAGCGCCGGTTGACATGTGGCTGAGTGCCGACCCTCTGGGTGAAACAGCACTGTGGCCCGGTGTGCCTGCGCCAAAGCTTGCTCACTATCCGTTTCGATTCTGGCCAAAAGGGCAAGCAGTGCCGATTGACAGGGCCAAGTTGCAAATTCCGGCGACTGCCGTGGTTTTAATTACGACCGGCTATCGACTTGATACGGAAATGTCTGAGCCATGGCGTGGCCAGATGTTGGACTTCATAGAGGCGCACCAAAACGTTCATTGGCTGCTGATTGGGATACCTGAAGGGCAGCCGGTAAGCGACCTTCCTGCGCGTTCCCGAATCCATTGCTTTGCCCCGCAGGTACCGCTGGAGTCATGGCTGGCCACCTGTGATATTTATATCAACCCTCCCCGAGTAGGCGGTGGTGGCACGGTAGGCATGGCCATGGAGCAAGGATTAGCCGTGCTGACCATGGACGGTTGTGATGGTGGTGACAAGGTGGGAGTGTGGGCGACCGCGACCCTGGATTCATATTTTGAGAGACTAGCAACTTGGTCTGCCAACGCGACGGAAAGGCAGCAAGTAGGTGCTGCACTCAAGGGGCAGTTCCATGCGAGGCTGGATATATCAAGTACGCAAGCGCAGGACGGCTTGTTGCAGGCATGCCAATCAGCCATAGAGTCGTTCAAACAACGCACAGGGCATCGGTATGCATGAACATTCAACAGTCAGGGACCGACACGACGATCGACCGGTCGTCATTTTTGGCAATTTCAGGTCGGCCAGTCTGGCTTG
Organism: uncultured Gammaproteobacteria bacterium; assembly: GCA_903876785.1. Taxonomy (GTDB): domain Bacteria; phylum Pseudomonadota; class Gammaproteobacteria; order Pseudomonadales; family Pseudohongiellaceae; genus UBA5078. Next base: position 8,197 of record CAIRBI010000164.1, on the reverse strand, counting down.
GTATTGTTTGCTGCACGACAGCGTATACAACATTGCTGGTTTTACTGTGGACGGGGCCTATATCGCTTCACCTCAGTTTGAAGGTCTGCCATTAGTGCCTTTTGAGACTTTGGAGGCGTATTACCCGCCTGCGGAGTACCGCTTGCTGATCCCCATGGGCTACCAGCATATCAATGGAATTCGGCGCGCCCGCTATGAACAAGCCAAACAACGCGGTTATACCTTTGTAAGCTATGTCTCCAGCCGTGCCAGCGTTTGGCCTGACTTGAGGATTGGCGACAACGTGCTTATTTACGAGCACGCCATCATTCAGCCATTTGCCCGCATTGGCAACAATTGCATCATTCGCAGTGGCGCACACATATCTCACCACTGTGAAGTAGCGGACCACGCCTTTGTAGCCGCAGAGGTGGCTATGGGCGGAGCGGCGTACGTGGGTGAGCAGGCGTTTGTGGGCTTGGGCGCGGTGCTAAGAGATCGAATCCGCATTGCCGAGCGCACGTTCATAGGTGCAGGCGCGGTGGTAGTCCAGGACACGCAAGCGGATGGAATGTATGTAGGCAGCCCGGCTCGCAAGGCTGACAAGACCGCGCTTGAAGCGTCAGGGGGATAGATGCAAATAGGACAACCGCTCACCATCAATTTGGCTTGCACTGGGGTGATACCGACACGTGCCCTGAGTCCGCATGTGCCGATGACGCATAACGAGATCGTGGATGACGTTGCACGTTGCATGGAGCTTGGCGTGCAGATGGTGCATTTGCATGCACGCGATGCTGCCGGCGTCCAAACTGCAGACCCCGAACGCTATGGCCGCCTGGTGGAGTCCATTCGGGCATTGCCTGATGGATCTGCGCTGATTATTGGCGTGACCACCAGTGGGCGAGATGAGCCCAGCTTTGAGAGCAGGGCGCGTGTGCTGGCGTTGTCGGGGGATGCCAAGCCAGACATGGCTAGTTTGACGCTCGGTTCCCTGAACTTTGCCCAAGCGGCGAGTGTGAATCAGCCCGACACCATCCGTCGCTTGGCGCAACGTATGAAGGAACGGGCAATCAAGCCCGAGTTGGAGGTGTTTGACATTGGTATGGCCAATTTTGCCCGTGTCTTGCTCAAAGAAGGGTTAATTGAGGCACCGCTTTATGTGAATGTATTACTGGGCAATATTGCTGGTGCACAGCCCGATTTAATGCAACTCGCCGCAATTTTGGCGGCCTTGCCGCAGGACAGCTTTGTTTCGATTGCAGGTTTGGGCCGTTTTCAGTTGTGCGCCAACGGCATGGGCATTTTGTTTGCCGACGGGGTGCGGGTGGGCTTGGAGGACAACGTGTGGTTCGATCAAGCGCGAACAGTTAGCGCCAGTAACGCCAGTTTGGTTCAGCGCATCGTGGATCAGGCGGAGCTTTTTGAGCGTCCTTTGCAATCTCGAACCGCGCTGCGTGACCGACTGGGACTGCACCCATGAGCGCTCCGTTTATTTTATTTGGAGCTCCTGACATCGCAGAGGCAGAAATTCAGGAGGTGCTAGCCACACTGGAATCCGGGTGGCTCGGAACTGGACCGCGGGTTGCCGCCTTTGAATCGCAGTTTGCAACGTTCAAGGGGCTGTCAAGCCCGCATGTCGCCGCTCTAAACTCCTGCACGGCGGCGTTGCACTTGAGTTTGTTGGCGGCTGGGGTTGGGCCAGGCGATGAGGTTATTACCTCGCCTTTGACGTTCTGTGCAACCGTCAATGCCATTTTGCATACTGGCGCCACACCCGTTCTGGTGGACGTTGACCCACTGAGCATGAACATCGACCCGACGCAGATTGAGCGAAAAATCAGTTCGAAAACCAAGGTGCTTCTGCCCGTGCATGTTGCTGGGTTGCCGTGTGACATGGATGCCATCCTGGACATCGCAACGCGACATCGATTGCAGGTCATTGAAGACTGTGCTCATGCGGTCGAGGCCAACTATCGGGGACGCCCCATGGGTACGCTGGGCGATTACGGGTGCTTCAGCTTTTATGCAACCAAGAACATAACGTCTGGTGAAGGGGGTATGGTGCTGGCGCGCGACCCTGAACGGGCGCATTACATCAAGGTAATGTCTTTGCACGGCATGAGCCGGGATGCCTGGAATCGTTTTTCGGGCGAGGGCTATAAACACTACCAAGTGGTGGAGTGTGGCTTTAAGTACAACATGATGGACTTGCAAGCGGCAATCGGAATGCACCAGCTGGGACGCGTGGAAGCGGCTTGGGCAAGGCGGCAAGCCATCTGGAATCGATACCAGAACGCATTTCTTGAATTGCCCCTGGTATGCCCGGTCGCGCCACCGCCCTATGTTCGTCACGCGCACCACTTGTACACACTGCTCGTGGACGAGCAACGGTGTGGGGTTTCGCGAGACCAGTTTTTGACACGAATGACAAATCTCGGCATCGGGGTAGGTGTACATTACCTTGCTTTAACCGAACACCCCTATTATCAGCAGCGCTTGGGCTGGAAGCCAGAAGACACCCCTTGTGCCACCACTATTGGCCGCCAGACGGTGAGCCTGCCAATGAGTCCGAAACTCACTGATGACGAAGTGGAGCGTGTGATTGCAGCAGTTGGGTTGTGTTTGGCATTGGCCTAGCCTTCCACAGGTCAGGAAGTAAAAGGTTTGTTTCAAAAAAATTGACATAAACCTCTACCGCAACAAATGGCCTGGCTGGATAGTTTCTAACGGCCGATAATGGAGCAATGCGATTAAAGCGCTGATAGCTTTAAAGCGTTGTCTTTGTACAATCTCCTCACTGCACGCGCAGACTCCTGCTGTCGGAGACCAGAGGCGCGGTATTCCTGCTACCTGGATCGATAGTGCTGGTTCCCGTAATGCAAGCTTTGCTATAGGGCTCACCCGCAAGCAGTGATGGTCAGTTAATGCCATGGAAAGGAACCTTGGCAGGTCTGCGCCCGTTGCGCGACGGTGACACACTGCAGGCGACGATGAATCTGGATTTTTCCAGTGATGGAAGTGTGTGTCCCTTCAGTGCGTTGAACGAGCCGCACAGAAGCCAGTTGCTGGCAATGCTGGGCCCACAATCGGCGACCCCGGCCGGTCCGTCGGTACCGGGGTATGCCTGCAGGGGATATGGCGCGCGCCCTTGATGCGCGCCTTTAGCAATCAGTTGCCGAGCAGTGCGACAGTGGCTTCGCCTACGCCCACCTTCACATCTACATCGCGGCTGCCTGCGCCATGACTGCGGGCATTGGCGGAGACGGTTGCACGATCATTGACGGTGTCAGTGCCGCCGCTGATCGAGGCATCGCCCACACCAGCTGAAGTTTCAATGAGGCCGGCGTGTTGCAGGGGTACGCTGATTCGGGCTTCGCCCACACCAAGGTCAACATTCAGTTCAGTATCGCCGACGTCGGCGATAATCTTGCCGACACCGAGGTTGATGGAAGTTTTTTCCACTTCGGGCATGGCGACTCTCCAGTGCAGTTCCAGATTGTCGAGGTCATGCTCATTAACCTCGATGGTGAGGCGGTTACCGCTTCGCGAGATTTTGAGGTCGATGTCATCGACATCCCTGCGTCGGCCCCACCAGTTGCGTTCTGCTTCGATGTCCAGTTCCACCTGCAGTTCCGTGCCGGTAGTGGTCTCGATCTTCATGGAGCCAACGCCGCCCTCAAGCACAATTTCCTCGACATCAGTCACGTCGACGCTGTGATTGCGGGTGACACTGGTGGCGGCCGTGCTGGTACCGGCCAGCAGAGTGGCCGCGCTTATCAACAGTACGATGATGCTGGTTTTTAGAACGGAGGTTTTCAGAACAGGGGTTTTCAAGACTGAGGGTTTCGGGCTGGAGGCTTTCATGATCAGGTTCCTTTGCTGTGAGTACTGCTGGTGTTCAGCAAGTCCTGTGCCAAGGAAAATTAGTCTTTTATTTCATGAGGTTGCCATTAAGACTGCGTTTCCGATACGCAGTCTTCTGGCGAATTTAACCAGTGTTTGGTAAGAGGCGTTTGGTAAGCGCAGATATCTGGGCTCATGGGGTGGCTCATGGGGCCAGAGTCCTTGATCCCCCCTAACTGACCTGATTGCGCAGTGCGTCAAGAACGCTCTCCGGACGAAACGGCACGCGCCGCAATCTGACGCCTGTCGCATCATGAAACGCATTTGCCACTGCCGCGATCATTGGCTTGTGGCAGGCTTCGCCAGCTCCGTAGTGCGGCAGGTCCGGCCTGCCGGGATGCGGGTCGCCATTGACGATGACCACCTCGATGGACTCCGGTGTATCCGAATGGCGAAGGGTCGGATGGGATGCCCAGTCCACGCTGGTGACTTTCTCGTTATCGAATCTCACTTCTTCCCACAGCGCACGGCTAAGCCCGTGCAGCATTCCGCACTCCACTGTGTACTTCATGCCTGTCGGGTTGATCACCAGACCACAGTCGTGGGCGCAGACGAGCCGCTTGACGAAGATGCGTCCGGTCTCGCGGTTCACTTCCACATCAGCAATGATGGCGACGACGGTGCCGCTGCGGAAGGTATAGGCGATACCGCGCCCGCTGACGATAGCGCCGGATGCTGCGGCCATGAGCGGATTCGGTGAGGGGCGGCTGTCCCAACCATAGGTCTCTGCTGCTGCCCGCATTGTCGCCAGAGAGCGAGCTTTGCGAAACTGTCCATCCTCGGCGCTATCCTCGATCATGCTCAGCCGGAACTCCACAGGATCGGCATTGGCGGCTGCTGCCATCTCGTCGATGAAGGCCTCGAAAGCAAAGGTCACTTGCGGGCCGTTGGGGTCGCGCAAGTTGCCGCAGCGCAGTGGCGTCTCCCAGATAATTGGCAGGCTCACGACGTGTCCGACCATACGTTGATGCGCAATGCCGTATTGGTTCGATGGCAGCGCTGCGCCACCTTGGGCGGGCTGTGCGGGTCGGATGCCCATGAGCTGTGCAATCAATACAGTGTCCGGTTCGTTGTAGCCGACATGATTGTAGTCCAGGGCCCGCGCTTCGTACTCGATGGCTACCGGCCTGCCGGCAGCATCCAGTCCGCCCCGCATCCTGAAAGTGTAGGCCGGGCCCTTGGTGTCCCAGGCCGTTTCTTCGTCGCGCATCCACTGCACGCGGACTGGCCTGCCCAACTCTTTCGCCAGAAACGCCGCTTCGAAACCGACATCGTCGGCGGCCGTTCGACCGTATACCTGCGGGCCGTCCATGTAGATCGCCCTCACCCGGTCTTCCTGCATGTCGAGAAATCTTGCCACCCCGAGCCGCAGCCCGTAGATCTTCATGTCGTTGGAGTAAATGGTCATCTGGCCGTCGGAAGGGTCGGCCAGCGCATGGGCCGGGCCTATCGCCGTGTGGCCCTGGAACGGCACTTCGTAGTCGGCCTCCAGGACGTGCGCAGCGGCAGCAAACGCTGCGTCGGGATCGCCGCTGATGACTTCACGGCTGCTGGAAGTGGGAGTCTGTGCACGCATGTAGTCGAACAAGTCTTGCGAGGGCGGGAACGGCGCCTCGGATGGCGGTGTCCATTCCGTTCTCAGTGCTCTTGCGCCATTGATGGCTTGTTCCTCACGTTCAAACACCACGGCCAGATAATTGCGGCGGTGCACGACGGCGACGAAGCCCGGCATTCCCGAGACCGACGATTCATCGACACTCTCAAGTGTGGCACCCGCTACCGGGGGCCGCACGTTTCGTGCATGCACCATGCCGGGCAGCTTGACGTCCACTGCCCAGGTAAGCGAACCGTCCACCTTGGCCGGGATGTCGTAACGCGGTATCGATTGACCGATGACACGCAGATCCTGCACCGGCTTCACCTCGGCGAGGCCTCGGATCTGGTTGATGTTCTCGCCAGTCAGGGTGACATCGAAGCGGCGGCCGCCGACCAGCTCGGCGTAGGTGACGGATCGTGATGGATTGCCTGCGACTGCAATCGTGCCATTGTTGATGGTCAATTCTGCCACTGGCGTATTGAGGGCGGCGGATGCCAGTTCGAGCAGCACCCGGCGGGCCTCTGCAGCGGTTCGCCGCATGGGCCAGCCGTCCACTTCGATGCCGTCGGACCCACCCGATCCGCCCTGGTCCGGCGTGATGTCGGTGTTGCCCATAACCAGAGTAGCCCTGTCATAGGCGATGTCCAGTTCGTCGCACATCATCTGGCGGTATGCTGTGCCGGTCCCCTGACCTCCATCTGTTTTGCCGACATGGAAGGTGGCGGTGTTGTCGGGATGGATGACGATCCAGGTGTCAAGTTGCAGGTAATCCGGAATGGGGTAGGGGCCTGCACTTCCCGCTGCAGTCTGGGCAAGAGCCCGCTCCGTGGGATTGGCCCCAAGCCAGACGCTGATGAACAGGGCGCCGGATGCCTTCAGAAAGCCTCGGCGTGACGTGGCAGGGTTCACGCTGCGAACCGCATCCGCGATCTCACTTGGAAGTGTCAGTCCTGGTCTGGTCTCGCTCATGATGCTGCTCCAGTCTTCTCAGCGGGTGATGCATTGAAGAACGATGCCGTCGACTGCTGAACAGTCCGCTTGATCGCCGCCTGAATCCGGAAGTAACTCATACAGCGGCACAGAACGCCTTCCATGCCCGCGCGAATTTCGCTGTCGCTGGGATTGGGGTTGGCGTTGAGCAGCGCACGGGCGGTGAGGATCTGTCCGTTCTGGCAATAGCCGCACTGCGGGACCTGCTCAGCTATCCACGCCTGTTGCAGCGGATCGAGCTGACCATTCTGAGAGAGCCCTTCCAGCGTGGTGATCGCTCCGCGTACCGCAGAGGCGGGAGTCACACAAGAGCGTGTGGCCACCCCGTCGATGAGTACCGTGCAGGCGCCGCACTGGGCAAGACCACAGCCAAAGCGCGGGCCCTTGAGGTCAAGATCGTTGCGCAGGACATACAGCAGAGGCGTCGATGCCTCGATGTCCACTTCGTGGGTAGCGCCATTGACGCTGAGAGTCACAACAGCCATGAGACGGTCTCCGTGGAAAGTTTTGTTCTGTGATCATGGGGTCAGGGTCCTGGATCTTTGCTGACCTCATGATTGGATCAGCTTCTCAAATGTGTGTTGAACCAGTCGACCATGCGTGTCCACGCTAATGTGGCTGCCGCTTCGTTGTAGCGTTCGGGCGTGGCATCGTTGAAGAAGCCGTGCACGGCTCCAGGGTGGATGTCGGCATCGTAGGTGACACCTGCCGCTTTCAGAGCTGCCTCGTAGGTTGGCCAGGCTTCGACGAGGCGTGTATCCAACTCGCCGTGCTGCACGAGTATTGCTGCCTTGATCTTGGGGACCTCCGCTTCTGGCGCCGCGCCACCGTAGAAGGGCACGGCGGCGGCAAGATCTGCTCCCAGGCGCACTGCCAGCTGATTCGATACCCCGCCGCCGTAACAGAAGCCGGTTGCGCCAATCTTGCCATTGCAGTCCTCGCGTCCTTTCAACCAGAGCGCAGCGGCGACGATGTCCTCGAAGCGTTTACCAGCGTCCAGACCGTTGAACAGTTGTCCGCCCTGGTAGTCATCACCCGGATAGCCGCCCACCGAGGTCAGCACATCAGGTGCGAAAGTCATGAAGTTGGCCAGTGCCAGTCGGCGCGCCACGTCTTCAGTGTGTGGATTCAATCCGCGATTTTCGTGTACCACGATGATGCCTGGCAACTTGCTTGGCACTTCCGAGCGGCTGTCTGCGCTGTAGGGGCGTACCAGATAACCTCTGATGTAGCCGTGTCCGTTTGGTGAGGGCACTGTGACATAACTTGCCGTGATCCGTTCGTCGTCTTTGGCGATCTGCTGTCCCAGCGCGTAATTCGGCATAAGCGCCTCAACGAGAGCGCTCGCTGTCAGCCCGGCCACGACAAATCGCTTCGCTCCGTTCAAGAAGGCCCGGCGACTGATCTCTCCGTGGACGTACTGATTGTAGAGTTCGATAGCTTCAACAGGCACTGTGCGCTTTTCTTTTGATGACATGGTGTTGCTCCCATTTTTTGTTATTGAAAGGATGTATGCATGCTAATGCAGGTTCATTTAATTACGAAGTGTTTAAATCAGTGGATAGAGCGTGCTGCCGGTGCCCCCAGCGGTGACACGCCGTGAATACGTCCCTGTAGGCTCGGCGGCCGCCATCCCTGGCGGCCGACGGTCACCGCGGGGGGCACCGGCAGCACGCGCGTTGTACGCTGTGCCGCGGCAGGTGTCTGGGGCGTATTCATTTTTGT
>CAIRBI010000163.1 GCA_903876785.1 uncultured Gammaproteobacteria bacterium | reverse complement strand
TCAGCCTCACCCTCGTCGCCTATGCCGCCTGGACCTTTGCCAGTGATCGCGACAGTGGCGCACTGCGCCATATCCTGATTCGCCGTGCCAGCCGCCCCGCCCTCGTGCTCGCCAAACTGAGCATGGTCTATCTGCTGGCCCTGGGTGCGCTGGGGCTGATGACCGCGAGTATCGGCATCGTCAGCGCCCTGCTCTGGGATTTCGGCCCGGTGGTGGAAGACGGCTATGAACTGATCGGCAGTGCAGAAATCCGTGCGGAGGTGGGTCTCGGCCTGCGACTGGCGCTGCTGCCACTGCCAGCGGCGCTGGCGTTCGGGCTGCTGGTGTCGGTCTGCGCCCAATCTGCGACCCAGGCCGTGACCACCGCACTGGGCATTACGGTGGCGCTGGACATCTTCAAGGGCGTGCTCGGCGAGCGGGCCTACTACCTGTATGCGACCTTCCAGCCCTCGCTCATCGACCAGTCCTACCTGCAGGATGTCAGCCGTCTGGTGCGTGGCTACTCCGACGTCATGATCGACAGCCGGGTGCTGCAACTGAACGAGTGGGTGCCACTGCCGCAGATGCTGCTGTTTGTGGTGCTGGCGCTGCTGTTTGTGCGAGGAAAAAAACTATGACGCACCGGAACTCCCCTGTGGGAGCGGGCCCTGCCCGCGATAGCCTGGCCCTTGTGGGAGCGGGCCCTGCCCGCGATAGCATGGCTGCTGCGTGCGCGCTTATCGCGGGCAAGGCCCGCTCCCACAGGATCAGCGGCATCGCGGGCAGGGCCCGCTCCAACAAGGTCAGAGTGGTGGGGTTGCTCGTCGTCGCGTGTCTGCTTAGTGCCTGCGTCAGTCAGGAGCCGCGGCAGCTGGTGCCGAGCATCACCCTGTCGCCGGAGATCGTCAGTCTCAGCGAAGGCGAGGCCGTGGGCGCAGGCCTGAACTTCGGCATCACCGCCGCGGTCAACGAGAGCGATTCCCTCAGCAACATCACCGTATTGCCCGGCATCCGCGTGCGTGCGGTCACGGCGAACGGTGCGGCGGACACGGCCGGGATTCGCGCTGGCGACGTGATCCTCAGCATCGATGGACGCGAGATCAATCATCCCGATCTGCTCGACGCGCTGGCGCAGCAGACCGGCAGCGCTGGCGCCTTCGTATTTCAGGTGCGGCGCAACACCACCGTGTTCGAGACCACCGTCAACGCCAGCGCCAACAGCGACGGGCGCAGTGTGCCCACGGAGCTTTACCGTGCCGATCCGATCCTGATTCGCGCAGGCTTTACCACCGAGGTATTCGAGGACGCAGGGTCCGCACCCGTCTCCGGCGCCCGCATCGTGGCAATATTCCCGGAGAGCCCGCTGCCCGCCGCAGACCTGCGCGAGAGCGACACGATCCTCGCCCTGAACGGCGTCAGCGTGCAGTCGGCACAGAGCCTCGTCTCGCGTCTGCACAGCGAGTTCCAGCCTGGCGATCGCGTGCTGCTGAGCGTGCTGCGCAAAGCGGCTGGCGAGAATCAATTACTGGACAAAGAGATACGCCTGTGGGACCCCGGTCAGCGTGTAAGCCGTGTCGCGCTCGGTCCGCTGCTGCAATATGAATCCAGCCTGGACCCGCAACAGACGCGCCTGTCCATCGGCGATCTCTGGTTGTTTTCGCTGTTCGACTATCAGCTCAGCGAGGGCGAGAGAGAAATCCGGTTGCTGAGCATCTTCCGCTTCGCGACGGGCTACGGCGAACTGGTCGAGGAAACTGCGCCATGACTTTCCGCCGTCTGCTGCCTTTCGCGAAGAGGCCT
>CAIRBI010000162.1 GCA_903876785.1 uncultured Gammaproteobacteria bacterium | reverse complement strand
GCGATGTTTTGCTCGATCGCGGGCAGGCCCGCTCCCACAGAAGCGTATACGTCGTTACTTCACCACCAGCTTCTGGGCGATCTTCGCCTGCCACTCGATCGGTCCGCTCTTGTGCACCGACGTGCCATTGACATCCACGGCCACCGTCACCGGCATATCCTCCACCTCGAATTCGTGGATCGCCTCCATCCCCAGATCGTGGAACGCGACAATCTTCGCCTTGCGGATGGCTTTCGACACGAGATAAGCCGCACCGCCTACCGCCATCAGATACACCGCCTTGTGCTTCTTGATCGCATCGATCGCCACCTGCCCACGCTCCGCCTTGCCGATCATGCCCAGCAGGCCGGTCTTGTCGAGCAGGGTCTCGGTGAACTTGTCCATGCGCGTCGCGGTGGTCGGACCGGCTGGCCCTATCACTTCGTCACGCACCGGATCGACCGGGCCGACGTAATAAATGAACTTGCCCCGCAGATCCACGCCCTCCGGCAGCGACTCCCCGCGGGCAAACATCTCTATCATGCGCTTGTGCGCGGCATCGCGGCCGGTCAGCATCTTGCCGGAAAGCAACAGCGTCTCGCCAGGCTGCCATTGCATGACATCCTCAGGTGTCACAGTGTCGAGATTCACCCGACGGGCGCGGGGACCGACGTCCCAGGTGATCTGCGGCCAGTCTTCCAGACGCGGCGGCTCCAGATGCGCGGGACCACTGCCATCGAGTACGAAGTGGGCGTGCCGGGTGGCGGCGCAGTTCGGAATCATCGCCACCGGCAGCGAGGCCGCGTGGGTTGGAAAATCCTTGATCTTGATGTCCAGCACAGTGGTCAATCCGCCCAGGCCCTGCGCACCGATGCCCAGCGCGTTGACCTTGTCCATGATCTCCAGACGCAGCTCTTCGACGCGATTCTGCGGGCCGCGCTTGCGCAACTCGTGGATGTCGATGGGGTCCATCAACGCCTCCTTGGCCAGCAATGCCGCCTTCTCGGCGGTGCCGCCGATGCCGATGCCCAGCATACCGGGCGGACACCAGCCAGCGCCCATGGTCGGCACGGTTTTCAGCACCCAGTCGACGATGCTGTCGCTGGGGTTGAGCATGACCAGCTTGGCCTTGTTCTCGGAGCCGCCACCCTTGGCCGCCACGGTCACCTCCAGCTCATCACCGGGGACGACTTCCATATGAATCACCGCCGGCGTGTTGTCTTTGGTGTTCTTTCTAGCCCCGGCGGGGTCGCTGAGAATGGACGCACGCAGCACGTTGTCGGGGTTCAGGTAGGCGCGCCGCACGCCCTCATTGACCATGTCAGCCACGCTCAGCTCTCCCGCCCACTGCACCTGCATGCCAATCTTCAGAAACACCGTGACTATGCCGGTGTCCTGACAGATGGGGCGCTTGCCCTCGGCACACAGGCGCGAATTGATGAGAATCTGCGCCATCGCATCTTTGGCGGCGGGCGATTCCTCGCGCTCGTAGGCCTCGTTGACGGCTTGAATGAAGTCCAGCGGGTGGTAATAGGAAATATACTGGAGGGCGTCGGCGACGCTCTGAACAAGGTCTTCCTGGCGAATGACGGTCATTGGTGGGGTCCTGTTCTGGCGGGTTATCCAGATGAATTCAGAAGGCGGCGATTCTAGCATTAGCGCGGGGGGCAGAGTAAATTGAGGCGCCAGCGTCCAGGCACCACCGGCACGCTATCGAAGACCACAGCACAGGAAAACACCATGACCCTATCGATCGATCCGAATGTGATTTATGCACAGAGCGGCCCGGTGTTCAGTATGCAAATGCACAGACCGGAGAAGAAGAACGCATTGAGTCAGACCATGTACCGTGCACTGGCCGAAGGTCTGCAGCATGCCGATGCCGATGACTCGGTCAAGGTGACGGTCATCCACGGCACTGCGGATTGTTTCACCAGTGGCAACGATGTGAACGATTTCGTGATGCACACCGAGCGCAGCGACGACCGCCCCTCCGTGCAGTTCATGAAGGCCATCAGCCTGGCCCGCAAACCCGTGATCGCCTCGGTGGATGGCATGGCGATCGGCATCGGCACCACCATGCTTTTGCATTGCGATCTGGTCTTCGCCTCCTCCGACGCTTTTCTGCAATTGCCCTTCACGCGCCTGGGGCTGTGCCCGGAAGCCGGGTCGAGCTTTCTGACTCCGGCGTTGATGGGGCACCAGCGTGCCGCGGAGTTGCTGTTGCTGGGCGAGCGTTTCTCGGCGTCGACGGCGAAGGAGTATGGGCTGGTGAATGCCGTCCTGCCCGCAGGCAAGGTGCTCGCCTATGCCATGCAGAAGGCGCACGAATTGGGTGCCTTGCCTGGCGAGGCAGTGCAGACCACCAAACAACTGCTGAAGCGAGGCCAGCAAGGACCACTCGCCGAGACCATTGCGCTGGAGCTCGAACACTTCAAGCACCTGCTGCACAGCCCTGAAGCGCAGGCCATCATGCTGGCATTTCTGAATCGCAAGAAGAGCTGACTCAAGGCATTGTGGGAGCGGGCCCGCCCGCGATAATGCAGTCGCGGCACAAAATCTATCGCGGGCAGGCCCGCTCCCACAAGAAATACGCAGCAATTGCACACAGTGGTCATACGCATTGCCAGTGGTGCTGACCCGACTTAGACGGCTACAATACGCGCCCTCTAAGCACCGCCCTCACACAGGAGCCTGCAGGCGTGAAGGAAATTGTACTGATCAACATCACCGGGCCGGACCGGCCGGGCCTGACCGCCGCCATCACCGGGATTCTGTCGCGCTCGCACGTGAACATTCTGGATATTGGCCAGGCAGTGATCCACGACACGCTCTCGTTCGGGATTCTGGTGGAAATGACAGGTGGTGAGGACCGAACCGATGTGCTCAAAGAGGTGCTGTTCCGAGGCTCTGAACTCGACCAGCAGGTCAGGTTTACGCCGATCAGCACCGAAGACTACGCCCAGTGGGTCAGTGGCCAGGGCAAGGCCCGCCACATCGTGACGCTGCTGGCACGTCGAGTCACTGCCGAGCATATCGCCCGCGTCAGCACCATTACCGCCCGCCACGGACTGAACATCGACCACATCGACCGCCTCTCCGGCCGCATTCCCGAAGGCCTGCCCGCCGATATGGGCAAAGGCTGCATCGAATTCTCTGTGCGCGGAGAACCCGAGGATCCCGAACAACTGCGCGCCGAGTTTCTGGCAATCTCCCAGGAGCTGAATGTCGACATCGCCTTCCAGCAGGACAGCGTTTTCCGCCGCAACCGTCGTCTGGTGGTCTTCGACATGGACTCCACGCTGATCGACGCAGAAGTGATTGATGAGCTGGCCAAAGCGGCTGGCGTCGGCGAGAAAGTGGCCGCCATTACCGAACGCGCCATGCGCGGCGAGCTGGATTTTCAGACCAGCTTCCGGGAGAGGATGGCGCTGCTCAAAGGCCTGCCAGAATCCACACTGGCCCAGATTGCCGAAACACTGCGCCTGACTGAGGGAGCGGAGACTCTGATCAGTCAGCTGCGGCGGCTGGGCTACAAGACAGCCATTCTCTCCGGCGGCTTCACCTACTTTGCAGAACGCCTGCAAAAGCGTCTGGGGATCGACTACGTCTACGCCAATACGCTACCGATCAAGGATGGCGTGGTCACCGGCGAGGTGCAGTTGCCCATCGTGGACGGTCAACGCAAGGCCGACCTGTTGCGGGAACTCGCGCAACGCGAAGGCATCAGTCTGGAACAGACAATCGCGGTCGGCGACGGCGCCAATGACCTGCCCATGCTCTCCATCGCCGGGCTGGGCGTGGCCTTCCGCGCCAAGCCGCTGGTGAAGCAGTCGGCCAAGCAGGCCATCTCCACACTCGGGCTGGATGGCATTCTGTATCTGCTGGGGTTCCGCGATCGGGATGGGTCGTGAAATGATTTGAGGCATGTAGATTGGCCGCGGTGAGCTAATTCGTCTATGCTCAGGCGTAGAGGTCCGAAAACTCAAGGATGAGTATACATGGGCAAATATTCAAAACTGCTGAGTAAAATTCAGCACTCTTCACAAACGACTGGCTTCAATTTTAACGCCATCTGCAATTTGCTTGTCGGTCTGGTATTCCATCAACGGATCAAGGGTAGCCATCATATTTTCACACACGCACGGGTAAGCGAGATTATCAATCTGCAGCCAAAATCCGGACAAGTGAAGGCATACCAGCTGGAGCAAGTGCGTGAAATCATTATCCGATACCGAATGGAGCTAACCGATGACAAGCAAATATGATATTCACGTTTACTGGAGCGAGCAGGATCAGACTTACATTGCAGATGTTCCCGACCTTCCGGGTTGTAAAGCGGATGGGGCTACTTACGAGCAGGCGGTGAAAAATGCTCAACAAATTATTGAGGAGTGGGTCGAGACTGCCACCCTGCTCGGCCGCCCCGTCCCCGCTCCTGCCACTCACTCGACATCCCAGAAGCGATTTGCCTGAGATCGGCTGAGTACAGACGTTTAAGCAGACTGAAAATCACTACTGCTCCAGCAGAAAATCCCGCGCCGCGTTGATCTTCTTGGCCAAGTAATCGGAGCCGCCGCGATCGGGATGCATTTTCTGCATCAGCCGACGATGAGCCAGCACGATGTCATCCCGGCTGGCGCCGGGGGCGAGGCCGAGAATTTCCAGTGCCACCGCTTCCGTCATCACTGCCTCTGAGCTGCCAGGGCTGCCCTGAGTCGAGCCTTGAGCCGAGCCTTGCGCAGATGCCTGCCCGGCAACGCCCTCTTCGCCCCCGCGCCACTGCGGATGCTGCCGGTCGAGAAACGCTTCGAGGACCTGCAGCGAATCTGCATCCCGTCTGCACTCGTTCGCCAATGCCAGCAACTGCTC
>CAIRBI010000161.1 GCA_903876785.1 uncultured Gammaproteobacteria bacterium | reverse complement strand
GGAGGGTTCTGGGTCTGATCCCAGCCCACGCTGAAGCGGCTGTGTATGTGATGATCACCGGCAATCCACTGCGCGTTCTCGCTCTGGGAATTGGCTGGCAATAGTTGGGCGAGGGTGGCAGAGGCGAGGGTGATGACACCGATAGTGCCGATAATTCTTGCGTACATGACAGGCGACCTGGATTGGCTTGGATTGGATTGAAAATCTGCGTCCAATTCTAGTCGCCTTATGTGAATCTATTATTGCGCTCGCTCGGTTTATCCAGGTACACGGGCTCATTGGTTAGCAGACGGCAGTAAACCATGCGGTTCTCCTGCCGTCTGGGGGGGTATGGACGTCTTACTGCTGTTCGACGATACCTTTCATGACGCCCAGTGCGCGTTCGAAAGAGGTGCGGCGACGCGTCACATCGGCATCCTTGGCGGCCTGGTCTGCCATGTTGGACACATCCAGAATCAGCGTATACAGCAGCGTGGAAGTGTTCGGGCCGGTGGGCCGCGCTTCGAGGAAGCCGTGGTAAAGATTGTAGAACTGCCCTTCCACTGCCGGCTGGGTGTAGCCGTAGGAGAGGGGCGTCTGGGCCACCAGCACTTCAGTGACGCGGCCATTGGCCAGCACGCGGACGGTGCCGATGCCGCCGTCGCCGGAGGTGATCACGCAGTCCAGATTCAGCCATTCGCTGATGTCACAGTAATCGCCCATCTTCGACCAGGCCTCTTCGGCGGAGCGGCCGACGTCGATCTCCATCTCGATGGTGACATATTCGGGCTGGGCCATGGCGGCAGTGGAGAGAAGCAGGGCGGGCGCGGCAAGCAGAGATAGCAGACGGCGATTCATGGCGAAGTCCTTGTTGTTGTTTGGGGGAAACTCGGCGTTAGAGTAGCCGGGATGACCGCAGGAGAAAAGGGGGCCGCCAATTCGGCCATGAAGTCCAACGGCCCAAACATCACATTCCCTCTTCATACCGTGAAAAACAGAATGTAAGGTTTTTAGCTTGCTTTTGCTGTGGACTCCTGTTCGAATCTTGCGTAAGAGGGTGTAGTGGTAGTCTATCGACGTACCGGATTTGCGACCTGCATGCAGTCATCCAGTGATAATCAAGTAGTGCCTTTGAAAACGCGCAACAGTTGATATCAAAAATAATAAAGGTTCCGAGTCGTCCACACGGCAAAGGCCAACATCTGGAGATAAGCATGCATACATTCACCGGACGCGGGCGACTGCGTCATCTGATCCATTCCTGTCTTGTTGCTTCCATCGCATTTCCCGTACTTGCGCAGGCCCAAGCCCAGGCTGCTGCTGACCCCGAGGTGGAGGAAGTAGTGGTAACGGGCTCCTATATCCGCAACTCTGCGTTCGCGCAAAACTCGCCCGTAGCGACCATCAATCAGGATGAACTCTATCAGTCTGGCGCGCCCAGCATGGCGAACTACATTCGCGATCTGAGCTTCACTCAGAACACCAACGTGGTACTGAACGTGCTGGGCGGCAATGACGGAAACCAAAGCAGCACAGGTACGACCTTCAATTTGCGCGGCCTCGGCGAAAACAGCACGCTGAGCATGGTGGACGGACTGCGCGCCATTGACACTTCTGTGACTGCGATGATTCCAGACATCGCCATTGCGCGCGTCGAGATCGTGCTCGATGGCGGCTCTGCATTGTACGGATCGGATGCTGTTGCAGGTGTGGTGAACATGATTCCCATCAAGCAGTTCGATGGGGTGCGCGCACGTGCTTATTATCAGACGCCGGAAGAGGGCGGCATGGAAGAGGGCAATTTCGCTTTGCTCTGGGGCAAAAGTTTCGACAACGGTATCAATTACGTGGGCGCGTTCGATGCCCGCAAACGCACGCGACTGGGCTACTACGAGCGACCCAGGGAGTGGGAGATGGCCGACGGCTCGTCCGGCTCCGGCAACCCGGGCACCTACCGGCGTGTGACAGGAGCTACGCCGAAACTGGGCGGGCTGCACGGTGGACGTTCACTGGGAGGCAACCTGCCAGATCCAAGTTGCGGGACCTTCAACCAAGGGCTTGAGGATCGGACCCAGCGTGGTTCCATCCCCAGCGGGATCATCACTGGCACTGGCGCCAACAGAACATGCTGGTACAACTACACGCATACCTATCCTTACGCGACAGGGATGAGTGAGTACAACCTGTATCAGAATCTCACCTGGGAAGCCACAGACTGGCTGCGTTTCGAACTTTCCGCGAATTTGAACTACCTGATGAACGAGGGTTCCATGGGGGTGGTCACGGCGTTGAATCCGAACAATCGCAACGTCTTGTTCATTCCCGCCAGTCATCCCGCCAATACCTTCGGCTTCGATGTGACGCCATGGTTGTGGCGCCCTTCGTCCGGTCTGGGCGTGACCCCGCCCGGGATCAGCGAATTCGGCGAGACCTCCGGAGGCTCGAATACCGACTCCAACCGCATCAAGATCGGAACATCCTTTGATCTGACCGATACCTGGTCGGGGTATGCCTATTACTCCACGCAGGAGCGCGCCTCGCGCTCGCGTACAGAGGTGGGTACTCTGCATCTGTCGAAACTGCAGCTTGCCTTGATGGGCAAGGGCGGCCCCGCCGGCAATCAGTGGTTCAACCCCTTCGGCAGCTCCGATCCGCGCTCACCCTTGTACAAAGAGGGCGTCACCAACAACACGCGGGCGGTGATGGACTGGATGTATGATCCGATCAAGCTGACTGGCAGCCGGGACTACCTGGACATCGCGGAGCTCACCGTCACAGGAGAGCTGTTCGACCTGCCAGCGGGCGCGGTCTCCATGGCAACGGGTTACCAGTGGCGCGACACGATCAACGATGAGTTTGCCAATCCCTTGTCGAACGTCGGGCTCAATTACAACGTTGATATCACGACACCGGTGCGCAAGGACGCGACCTATGTCAGTCAGGTCAGAGCCGTGTTCCTGGAAGTGGAGGTGCCGATTCTGGAATCATTGCAATTGCAGACTGCGGTCCGCCATGAAGAGTTCACTGACTTCGGGTTGCAGGCTACAACT
>CAIRBI010000160.1 GCA_903876785.1 uncultured Gammaproteobacteria bacterium | reverse complement strand
TCGCCCGGGGGTTGAATCATATCGGTCCACGCAAAAATACCCCTCTCTCTCAAACTGGAAGCTGGCCTCGGGAGCCGCGAATTTGAGGCTCGGCTCTGCCTTGCAACCCGTCAGAGTCACCAGCGATTCCGGATTGAGACATTCCTTGTAATCACCAACCGTCTTGTCGTCAGGATTTTCTTTACTGAACAAGCGATCATAAATTCGCACTTCAACATCGATGGCCTGCAGCGCTGGGACCCAGTGAATCACACCCTGCACTTTACGCCCCTGCGGGTTCACACCAAGAGTGGCCGCATCATAGGAGCACAACAGCTCCACAGGCCTGCCATCGGCATCCTTGATCACCTGATCGCAGCGAATGACATAGGCTCCACGCAGACGTACTTCCGCACCGGGACTCAGTCGTTTGTACTGCGGAGGAGGAATCTCTTCGAAGTCGCTCGCGTCGATGAAAAGCTCTCTTGCAAAGGGCAACTCGCGCTTGCCCATGGACTCCTCCTTCGGATGGCAGGACAACTGCAGCACCTCCACGGAATCCAGCGGATAGTTGGTCAGGGTCACTTTCAGCGGCCGGAGCACGCACATGGCGCGGGGGGCTGACTTGTCCAGATCATCGCGGATGCTGTGTTCCAGCATCCCCAGATCGACAACACTCTCGCTGCGGCTGATGCCGACGCGATCGCAGAAGTTGCGGATCGAAGCCGGCGTGAAACCGCGACGGCGCAGCCCAGAGAGAGTCGGCATGCGGGGGTCGTCCCAGCCATTGACGTAGCCCTGCATCACAAGCTCTTTCAGCTTGCGCTTGCTCATCACGGTGTAATTGATATTGAGTCTTGCAAACTCGATCTGGCGGGGCAACACATAAGACTCGACCCCTTCCTTGCTGTCGCTGGCTCCATGCAAGGTGGCGATATCCAGATTCTGTAGAATCCAGTCATACAAAGGGCGGTGATCCTCGAACTCCAGCGTGCACAACGAGTGGGTGATGCACTCCATGGCATCCGAAATACAGTGTGCATAGTCATACATCGGATAGATCGGCCACTTGTCGCCAGTCTGATGATGATGCACGTGACGAATGCGGTAGATGACCGGGTCACGCATATTGATATTGGGAGACGCCATGTCGATTTTTGCACGCAAACTGTGCACGCCCTCCGCAAACTCACCCGCCGCCATGCGCATGAACAAATCAAGATTCTCTTCGACAGAGCGATTGCGATAGGGACTTGGCGTCCCGGGGGTTGTCAGAGTGCCGCGATATTCTCTGGCCTGGTCGGGGCTGAGGCTGCAGACATATGCTTTGCCGGTACGAATCAGTTGCAATGCAAATTCATACAACGCATCGAAATAGGCTGATGCATAGCGTATTTCACCGCTCCAGTGAAATCCCAGCCACTCAATGTCTGCCTTTATTGCATTGATGAATTCCTGACTCTCTTTCTCTGGGTTCGTATCATCGAAACGCAAATTGCAGAAGCCATTGTTGGATCTGGCAACGCCGAAATTCAAGCAGATGGACTTCGCGTGACCGATATGCAGGTGGCCATTCGGCTCCGGCGGAAAGCGTGTCTGCACACGCCCGTTATGCTTGCCCGTTTGCAGATCTTGCTCAATAATATGGCGAATAAAATTCGAAGGTGTCGGAGCTGTCGATCCCGCAGCAGTGTCACCGTTGTTATTGGCACTCTTACTGGCACCGCTGTTGGCGCTGAAGGTATCGGAATATTTCATATCGTCGTTTCTGCTTTCTCACAAGTTGCAAAGGACGTATTATAACCGCTCCATGTGTTTCTCATAAGAGGCGAGAGCCGCTTTCTACCCAGGGTTGTGCGCAATGATTGTTTTCAAAACGAATTATGGTGATTTCACTGTCGAGCTTGACTTCGAGAAAGCACCGGTCAGTTCTGCCAACTTTCTGCAGTATGCAAAGAGCGGATTTTATGACAACACCATCTTCCATCGCGTCATTGACAACTTCATGATTCAGGGTGGCGGCTTCGAATCCGGTCTTCAACAGAAGCCCAACGGCAAGCATATTACCAATGAAGCAGACAACGGCCTGACCAATGACATTGGTACCCTGGCGATGGCTCGCACCTCAGATCCACACTCAGCCACTGCACAATTTTTCATCAACGTCAGTGACAACACGCTCCTCAATCACAAGAGCAAAACAGCTCAGGGCTGGGGCTATGCAGTGTTCGGCAGAGTTGTGGCAGGCATGGATGTAATCAACAAGATCAAGCAATGTCGTACCACTTCAAAGTCTGGTCATCAGGATGTTCCGGTCGATGAAATTATCGTGACCTCCACCGTTGTCAACTATCCGGAAGCGGCAACTTCTAAAGCCACCCCAGAAAGTAACAGCTGAACATGTCGGAATCCAAGAACACCCTGTTCATTGCAGATCTGCACCTGGAATCCGATAATTCGGTGATTACTGCCAGCTTCCTGCATTTCCTGTCCACGAAGGCAGCAGGATGCGAGGCGCTGTATATCCTTGGGGATCTGTTTGAGGTCTGGGTTGGCGACGATGACTATAATCGGTTGACCGAGACCGTGGTCAAAGCGCTCGCGGCTCTCAGCGCTTCCGGCTCCCGCATTTTCCTCATGCACGGCAATCGGGATTTCCTGCTCGGCGAAGACTTCGCAAAGCGCTGCAGCGCGACCCTGCTGGAGGAGCCGGTCCTCATCGATTGCTACGGCCGGCAAGTGCTGCTCATCCATGGCGACAGCCTGTGCACCCGCGACGCCGACTACATGAAGTTCCGCAAAATGGTGCGCTCGGAGCGCTGGCAGAATGAATTCCTGGAAAAATCACTGGTGGAGCGCCACATGATTGCGCAACAGGCCCGCCAGCAGAGCAAGGAACACAACAGCCGCAAGGCGTCCGAGATCATGGATGTCACCCATCAGGAAGTGCTCAATCTGCTGCATGAGAAGCAGGTCAACTTCATGATCCACGGGCACACCCACCGACCCGCCGTCCACACCATTCGCCTGCAGGAACCCATCAACGGATTAAACGAAGCACATCGCATTGTGCTGGGAAGCTGGGACAGCAAGGGCTGGGCCGTGGAATTCACAGCAGCGGGCTTCGATCTGAAGCACTTTCCCCACACGGCTGCTTAAGAGCTGTTCTGTCAGGGTTCGCCCTGCAGGGAACCCGACCTCATTGTCATGACAGGCTGTCCGTCAGCTGGTAATAGCGCGCGAAATGCGCGCCGCACAAGCGCAACAACTCCTCGTCGACCAGTTCCGCCAGTGCCGCCAGCGACATCAGCCGATACGCAACCTTGATGGAAAATCCGAAGTCTTCCGGCACCAGATTATCAATTGGGCCCTTCTTCAGCAGGTTGTGCAGCCAGCAACTCGGCGATAAGGAAACATTCACCGGCAACCGGCAACCCTGCACTCCCGCTTTCAACAAGGCTTCGGAGTGGATGACAAACTTGTCCTGCATGATCTGCACGGTGAGCGTCTCGATTCTGCGCAATACCGCCACCTTCTCGGCATCCGAGTAACCGTTCCAACGAATCACCTCGAACGCATAGCGTTTGCAGCCCCGGCAAATGGAGTCACCTACGGAAGTTGTTGAGCAGACACCAATACAAGGTGTTCTGGCGGCGTTGGAGATATCGGTGGCGTTCAATCGGGCGTCCTTTGTCGGTCGGGTTGTCGTTCAATTTGTGGTTCAATTTATAATGCTGCGCAGTTGGCTCAGCAGCCGGACGACCAGCTTTCAACTGGAGTTCCAGCGCCTGATCGCCTAAACTAGCCACCCGATTTTACCAGCTAATCAGAACCCTGAAAGGACTTTGATTGGTCTCAATTCACGAGGGAAATACTGTGTTAGAAGCTTACCGTAATCATGTTGCCGAACGAGCTGCACAAGGCATCGTTCCCAAGCCGCTGGATGCCGAGCAAACGGCTGCGCTCGTGGAGTTGTTGAAGAATCCCCTGCAGGGCGAGGAAGCCTTCCTGCTCGACCTGATATCCAATCGCGTGCCTGCTGGAGTGGATGAAGCCGCCTATGTAAAGGCCGGCTTTCTCTCTGCTGTTGCCAACGGCGAAGCGTCGTCTCCAATTCTCGACACAGTACTCGCGACCAGGCTGCTGGGCACCATGCTCGGCGGTTACAACATCGCGACACTGATCAAACTGCTCGATAATCCCGCGCTGGCGGCACAGGCAGCAAAGGAACTCTCGCACACTTTGCTGATGTTCGACGCTTTCCACGATGTGGAAGAGCGTGCGCAAGCGGGCAACGTGCATGCCAAGGCACTGCTGCAATCCTGGGCCGATGCCGAATGGTTCACCAGCAAGCCGGAATTGCCGAAGGTCTTGACCGTCAGCGTCTACAAGGTGCCGGGCGAAACCAATACCGATGACCTCTCCCCCGCTCAGGACGCGTGGTCGCGCCCGGACATTCCCTTGCATGCACTGGCCATGTACAAGATGCCACGCGACGGCGTCACCAACGCGGCGGCACAGATTGCAGAGCTAAAGAAAAAAGGCTTCCCCGTGGCGCTGATCGGCGACGTGCTCGGCACCGGGTCATCACGCAAATCGGCGACCAACTCCGTGCTGTGGAACATCGGCAACGACATTCCCCACATCCCCAACAAGCGTGATGGCGGTGTGTGCATCGGCAGCAAGATTGCCCCGATTTTCTTCAACACCATGGAAGACGCTGGCGCCTTCCCGATCGAGTGTGATGTCGAGAACCTGAACACCGGCGACGTCATCGACATCTACACTTACGAAGGCAGAATTACCCGCCATGGCAGCAACGAAGTCATCAGCACCTTCACCCTGAAGACCGAAGTGCTGCTCGATGAAGTGCGGGCGGGCGGACGTATCCCCCTCATGATCGGCCGCGGACTGACCGAAAAAGCGCGCGCCTCACTGGGCCTGCCTGCCTCCAAAATCTTCCGCCTGCCCTTCAACCCTGAAGTGTCCAGCAAAGGCTACACGCTGGCCCAGAAGATGGTCGGCAAGGCTTGCGGAGTGAAGGGCGTGCGTCCGGGCAACTACTGCGAACCGAAGATGACCACCGTGGGTTCCCAGGACACCACCGGCCCGATGACCCGTGACGAGTTGAAAGACCTCGCCTGCCTCGGCTTCTCCGCCGACCTGGTAATGCAGTCCTTCTGTCACACGGCCGCCTATCCGAAGCCCGTGGACATCGAGACTCAGCACACATTGCCAGACTTCATTCAGACCCGCGGCGGCGTGGCCCTGCGTCCGGGCGACGGCATCATCCACTCCTGGCTGAACCGCATGCTGCTGCCTGACACTGTCGGCACCGGTGGTGATTCCCATACCCGCTTCCCGATCGGCATCTCCTTCCCGGCCGGTTCCGGCCTGGTGGCGTTTGCTGCCGCGACTGGCGTGATCCCGCTCGACATGCCCGAGTCAGTGCTCGTGCGCTTCAAGGGCGAGATGCAGCCAGGCATCACGCTGCGCGATCTCGTGAATGCGATCCCTTACGCCGCACTGCAATCCGGTGACCTGACCGTCGAGAAGAAGGGCAAGAAGAACATCTTCTCCGGCCGCATCCTCGAAATCGAAGGTCTGCCGAACCTGAAAGTGGAACAGGCTTTCGAGCTGTCCGATGCGTCCGCAGAGCGCTCTGCCGGTGGTTGCACCATCCGCCTGAACAAAGAGCCGATCATCGAATACTTCAAGTCCAACATCACGCTGCTGCGCTGGATGATCGCTCAAGGCTACGGCGATGCCCGCACTCTGGAGCGTCGCGCCCGTGCGATGGAAGAATGGCTGAAGAATCCAGAGCTACTGGTGCCGGATGCGGACGCCGAGTACTACAAGATCATCGAGATCGATCTGAACGAGATCAAGGAGCCCTTGCTGGCCTGCCCGAACGACCCGGATGACATCAAGCCGCTCTCTGCCGTACAAGGCACGAAGATCGACGAAGTGTTCATCGGTTCGTGCATGACCAACATCGGCCACTTCCGTGCCGCGAGCGAAGTGCTCAAGCAGGTGAAGGGCGCGATTCCGACCCGTCTGTGGGTCTCGCCGCCGACGAAGATGGATCAACATCAACTCGTGGAAGAAGGCGTCTACAGCGTGTTCGGCGTCTCCGGTGCGCGTACCGAGATGCCGGGTTGTTCACTGTGCATGGGCAACCAGGCACGCGTGGCGCCGAACTCGACGGTCGTTTCTACCTCTACCCGTAACTTCCCGAACCGTCTGGGCGAAGGCGCGAATGTGTTCCTCGCGTCGTCCGAACTGGCAGCAGTCAGTTCAGTGCTCGGTCGGATTCCGACGATGGCGGAGTACATGGTGTACATGAAGAACGTGGACACCATGTCCGACAAGATCTACCGCTACCTGAACTTCAACGAGATCAAGTCGTACATGGAAGGGGCAGAGCATGCCAAGACCATTCCGCTGGTCGACGTGCGTGTAGTCGCTGCCTGATTGACGCAAGGCTCGCTCCCGTGGGAGCGAGCCTGCTCGCGATTCTTTTCCTTCTTTTAATTCTTCGCAGCTTCGAACGGCGCCGCCTGCGCGCACGCCCGTTCTGCGGCCGACCGCGCCCCTCCGGGGTGCCCTCTCTCCACAAAAAGCCCAAGGTCTATTTGCTGCGCTCGGCGCTGGTCTTTCATGCCGCTGAACCGGCATGCGGGCAGGCGGCGCCTTGCGTGGTGCTAAACGATGTAGACATAGACATCCCAACGGCTTCTTACTATTCTGTGAGGCGAGAACGAAGACTCATAAC
>CAIRBI010000159.1 GCA_903876785.1 uncultured Gammaproteobacteria bacterium | reverse complement strand
CGTGGTATTCGTCTCCCAGCCGTGGAACATGCCGGACTGCCGATCATCGGACAGGTCGCTGCTGGCAGCCCGATCCTGGCAATCGAGTCGATCGATGATTATTGCGATATTCCCGCGGATTTCTTTCGCCCTCGCGCCGACTTCCTGCTGACCGTTAAAGGCAACAGCATGATCAAGATCGGTATCAACGATGGTGACCTGCTGGCGGTGCACAAGACCACGGATGCTGACTCGGGTGACATCGTTGTGGCGCGTATTGACGAGGATGTCACTGTCAAACGGCTCCTGAAGGGACGCAACAAGTTCAAGCTGCAACTCATTGCTGAGAATGATGATTTTGCGCCTATAGAAGTGGATTTGCGCTATCAGCAATTCACGATTGAGGGGATCAGCGTCGGGGTCATTCGGCGAGGACTTTGACTTAGGAGTTCGACTTAGGGCTTTAACTTAGGATGCTGACGGCAGGCGCGGCGATCAGGGTGTGATCCTGATCGCCGCATCCACTATTATCAATGTGCAATGCGCTTTCTTTCCTACTGATCGACGACCCAGCGGCCATTCCTGTAGAACGCCTTCCAGCCGGTGGGCTTGCCATCAACTTCTGTCTGCACATACTGCTCGGCTGACTTGCGGCTATATCGGATTACTGACTTGTTGCCCACGCCATCGGTCTGCGGCGCGCTCACCAGGAACTGATACTTCGGATCCAGCTCATCCTTGTGAGCCACCAGCTCTGCCACCAATGGCGCACGAGTCTCGCGGTTCTTGGGGAATTTGCTCGCAGCCAGGAAGAGACCGCCGGCACCGTCGCGCAGTACGTAGTGATCATCGACCTTCTCGCAGCGCAGCTCCGGCATGACGACTGGCGGTACCTTGGGAGGCGCTGCCTGGCCACTGCGCAGCAACTTGCGGGTGTTCTTGCAGGCCTCGTTGGTGCAACCGAAGTACTTGCCAAAACGACCTGTCTTCAGTTGCATGTCGGAACTGCATTTGTCGCACTCAATCAGCGGGCCTTCATAGCCGCGAATCTTGAAACCGCCCTCTTCCACTTCATATCCCACGCAATCGGGGTTATTGCCGCAGATGTGCAGCTTGCGCTTGTCATCGATCAGATAACTGTCCATCGTGGCATTGCAGAGCTCGCATCGTTTGCGCACGCGCAGGCGCTGGTTTTCCACTTCTTCGGCTTCGTCAGCGTCATCTGTGCTGATAGCCTCTTCACCCGGCGTCAGATTGATGGTGGATTTGCACCGCTCCTTGGGCGGCAGCGAGTAACCTGAGCAGCCGAGAAACACGCCAGTCGAGGCCGTCCGGATCTGCATATGGCGGCCGCACTTCGGACACGGTATATCGGTATCAGTAGGCTTGTTTTCACGCATTCCTGTGTCATCAGCAGATGCCACATCGAGCTGACTGGAAAATCCGGCGTAGAAGTTGTTGAGCACCTGTTTCCAGTCCAGGCTGCCAGCGGCCACCTGGTCCAACTCATCTTCCATTTTGGCCGTGAAATCGTAATCCATGAGATCCGAGAAGCTCTCGATCAGACGCTCGGCGACAATGTCACCCATCTTCTGCGCGTAGAAACGACGGTTCTCGACGTTGACATAACCGCGCTCTTGAATCGTCGAGATAATCGCCGCATAGGTCGAAGGTCGGCCGATGCCGCGTTTTTCGAGCTCCTTGACCAGGCTAGCCTCGGTGTAGCGCGGCGATGGCTTGGTAAAGTGCTGGACGGGATCGAGCTTCTGCAATGCCAGTTCCTCACCAACCTCCACAGCAGGGAGTACGACATCCTCTTCCTTGGTCGGCAGCACGCGCATGTAACCATCGAATTGCATGATGCGGCCTTTGGTGCGTAACTCAAAGTCACCTGCTGTCACGGAGATCAAGCTGCTCAGGTACTGTGCCGGAGGCATTTGACTGGCGACGAAGTGCTGCCAGATCAGGGCATAGAGCCGCTCCGCGTCCCTCTCCATGTTCTGCAGATCGGTGGCCGACGTGCTGACGTCAGTCGGACGAATAGCTTCGTGCGCTTCCTGAGCACCTTCGCGGGCACTGTAGCGCAACGGCTCTTCAGGCAGATAATTCTTGCCAAACTTCTTGCCGATGTATTCTCGGCACATCGTCAACGCATCTTCACTCAGATGCGTCGAATCGGTTCGCATATAAGTGATGTAACCGGCTTCGTACAAACGCTGCGCCAGTGTCATCGTCTTCTTCACGCCGAAACCAAGGCGCGTACTGGCAGCCTGTTGCAACGTGGAAGTAATCAAGGGGGCTTTGGGCTTGGAAGATGTCGGTTTGTCTTCGCGCTTGCTGACGATGTAAGCCGCACCCTGCAACTTTGCCAGAGCCTTATCGGTGCCTGCCTTGTCGACAGGACGGAAATTTTCCCCCGCGTGCTTCGCCACCTGAAAGCGCAACTCATCGCGCTTGCCGGTTTTGAGATCGGCAAAAACTTCCCAATATTCCTCAGGAATAAACGCACGAATCTCGCGCTCGCGCTCCACCACCAACCGGACAGCCACCGACTGCACGCGCCCCGCCGACAGGCCGCGAGCAACTTTAGACCACAGCAACGGCGACACCATGAAGCCCACGACACGATCCAGAAAGCGACGCGCCTGCTGAGCCTGCACATATTTCATGTCCAGTTCGCCCGGATGAGAGAAGGCCTCCTTGATCGCTTTCTTGGTGATCTCGTTGAAGACAACCCGCTTGTAACGACTCTCGTCGCCGCCGATGGCTTCCTTGAGATGCCAGGCGATAGCCTCCCCTTCGCGGTCAAGGTCGGTTGCGAGATAGATGATGTCGGCAGTCTTGGCCAGGCGCTTCAATTCAGCGACGACCTTCTCCTTGCCAGGCAAAATTTCGTACTGAGCACGCCAATCGTTCTCGGGATCGACACCCATGCGGGCCAGTAATTGGCCCTTCGCTTTGGATTTCTTGTGTTCGAGTTTTTCATCGGCGCTGAGCTTGCGCGTGACCGCCGCTGCTTTCGCACGTTCTTTGGTATCGACTGCAGCCCCATTGCCGCTGACAGGCAGGTCACGGATGTGACCAACACTGGATTTGACGACAAATTCCTTGCCGAGGTACTTGTTAATGGTCTTCGCCTTGGCGGGCGACTCCACTATCACCAACGATTTACTCATTGTTTTGAACGGTTCCTGAATACAGCTGCTAATCTTGGGCAGGCCCGGCACACAAGCCTTTTGCATTACCGGGACAAAAAAGAGCCGACATATATAAGTGCTCGGCGCCTGAGGGTCAAGCGTTTGTTGCTGGGAGACAGGTCAGGCAGTGCAGGGAATCTGAGAAGAGGCCTGACTTGTCACAGAATCACAAGTCAGGCAGACCTCGCCATCAGGACAACACGGCGAAGTACTCGGTCAGTCTATCTGGACCTCATAGGTCCAGCCATTTTCATCGGCTACTTCACCGCGCTGGATACCGACCAGCAGGTCATAAACTTTCTGCATTACGGGGCCAACCTTTTCGCCGTCGCCGTAAAATTTTTGCCACTGCCCATCAACCCATATCTTGCCAACCGGGGACAGCACGGCGGCTGTCCCACAGGCGGCGACCTCTTCGAACTCGCCAATTTCCTCACGCAGATTGATTGGCCGGTTCTCCACCTGCATGTTCAGATATTGCTCCGCCAGGGTCATGACTGAGCGACGAGTCACGCTCGGCAGAATGGCATTGGACTTAGGTGACACCAGGCGATTGCCCGACATCGCCACGATGATATTGGCCGATCCTGCCTCATCGATGAAGGTTCGCGTGGCAGAGTCTAGGTAAAGAGCCTCGTTCGCTCCAAGCGCCTGCGCCTGACGTGTCGCCAGCAGGCCGCCCGCATAATTGGCACCGACTTTGAACGCCCCGGTACCCGCAGGCGCCGCTCGGTCAATGTCTGACACTGCCAAAGAAATTACCGCCATTCCAGCGCTCTTGTAGTAAGGGCCAACCGGCGAACAGAACACGCGGAACTCAAAGCTCTTCGCGGTTCGCAAGCCAAGATTCTCGCCCACGCCGATCAGCATTGGACGGATATAAAGAGACGCACCCGAACCATGGGGCGGAATCCATGCGTAATTGGCTCGCACCGTCTCTTCCACTCCGCGCATGAATAATTCATGGGGGACTTCCGGCATCAGCAGACGACCGGCGGCCTGATTCATGCGCTCGCTGTTGAGATCCGGGCGAAACAGCAGAACCCGACCATCCGGTGCCGTCTGTGCCTTCATGCCCTCGAAACATTGCTGGGCGTAGTGAAGAGCTGGCGCCCCCTCATGTACGGCAATCACAGGCGAACTCACCAGCTCTCCCGGAGACCAGACGCCGTCTGTAAACGTCGCACTGAAGCGGAAATCGGTCTGCCGATACTGAAATCCCAGATCGGCCCAGTTGAGCTCTTTCTTTGCCTTTGCTATAGCCACTTCACACCTTCAATATTGCGATTGATTAATCTCACCAGGGCAATCCCCGGTCACTAATGGCGCGCTATTATGGTGGATTAGGTGACACAGGTCTACCGGGGAAATTCGGTCAGGAATTTATAAAATGGTTTCTTTTTAAACTTGCAACCTGAGTTACAATGTCCTACAAGAACAATGAGTCCATTGATGTCATGAGCATTCAACACACCCTCTTGGCCAGGCAACCAATTTTCGACAGAGATCTCAATATATCGGCATATGAGCTC
The DNA here is from genome assembly GCA_903876785.1 of uncultured Gammaproteobacteria bacterium. Lineage (GTDB taxonomy): Bacteria > Pseudomonadota > Gammaproteobacteria > Pseudomonadales > Pseudohongiellaceae > UBA5078. Next base: position 34,055 of record CAIRBI010000159.1, on the reverse strand, counting down.
CTGTTTCGTTCCGACATGAACAACCATGCCAATTTCCTGGATGGCGACTCTGCGACGTCGCAGGTGATGCTCAATGCATTCAATGAGCTCGATATCCAGGAAGTCGTTCAGCATCACCCCGCCTATATCAACTTCACACGCAACCTGATTCTCAACCCACCGCCATTCGACAGGACGCGCTTCGTTATCGAGGTGTTGGAGACAGTCGAGGTCGATGATGAATTGATTCGTCACCTGCAGGCGCTCAAGGACAACGGCTACACCATCGCGCTCGACGACTTCGTGTACGACCCCCTATGGGATCCGGTATTGCGAATTGCCGACATCGTGAAGCTTGATGTCCTCGCACTCGATCAAAATGCGTTGCAGACTCACGTGCAGACGCTCAAACTTTTCAAGGTTCAATTGTTGGCCGAGAAAGTTGAGACCCATGAGATGTTCCACGCGTGCAAGGCACTTGGATTTACTCTTTTTCAAGGTTACTTCTTAAGCAGGCCCGAACACATCAAGGGACGCAAGGTCCCGGCAAGCAAACTGGTGGTCTTGAATCTGCTTGCCCAAATCCAGAATCCAGATGCTGAGCTGGCCGAAATTGCCAGCGTCATCGCCAAGGATCCGGTGCTAAGCGTCAAGCTCATTCGCCTGGTGAACTCGGCTGCATTCTCGGCCCGCCGTGAGATCACTTCACTGCAACATGCGGTATCACTGCTCGGGCTGCGCCATGTGAAGAGCTGGGCAACGTTACTTTCACTCAGCAGCATGTCCGACAAGCCGCACGCACTCTCATTGCACGCCATGACCCGAGCAAAGATGTGTCAACTGCTCGCCGGCCGCTTCGCTTCGCCAGCAGAGAGCGATGCCTATTTCACGAGCGGCCTGCTCTCCAACCTGGATGCCTTCTTCGATATGGAGCTCCCGGACATTCTCACAACCATGCCATTGTCCCAGGACGTGATAGATGGCATGCTCTTTGGGCAGGGCAAAATCGGCCTTATACTCGCCGCAGTCATTGCCAACGAGCGAGCGAACTGGGATGAGATAGACTGGCAGCGACTGCAGCAATTGAATGTAGGCGAGCGGGATTTTGAAAAGGCTTACCTGGACAGTATTCACTGGGCAGGAGAGATGCGGACAGCAGTTGGCAATGGCTGATAGAAACTTCCCGCAATCATTGCCACTGATCGACATTGGCGCCAATCTGGGCCATGAGTCCTTCGATCTTGATCTTGATGTCGTCATCAGCCGGGCGCGCGAGTCCGGTATCGTGCACTTGCTGGTTACGGGCACCAGCCTGTCTTCGACAGAAAAAGCCCTGACGATTGCTTCCGCATATCCCGACTTCCTGTCTCTGACTGCCGGTTATCACCCGCATGAAGCGCAAGCCTGCACCCCGGACAATTTTGCACGCATTGCCGAACTGGCAAGCCAGCAGAATGTGCGAGCAGTTGGCGAAACAGGTCTGGACTTCAATCGGGACTTCTCACCACGCCCCGTTCAAGAAAATGTATTTCTGCAGCATCTGCAGCTGGCTAGCAAGATTAACAAGCCCGTATTTCTGCATCAGCGTGACGCGCACTCTCGATTCTTCCCGATTCTGCGCAGCTGCCGCGATGATCTGCAAGCGGGCGGAGTCGTGCACTGCTTCACCGGCGAGAAGCACGAACTCTACGACTACCTGGATATGGACATGTATATCGGCATTACCGGCTGGGCTTGTGACGAGAGGCGCGGCAGCCACTTGCTGGAACTGCTGCACGACATCCCCGCCGATCGTTTGCTGCTGGAGACCGACGCTCCTTATCTGCTGCCCAGAACCCTGCGCCCGCGCCCGAAGAGCCGCCGCAATGAACCTGCCTACCTCACTGAAGTTCTGCGGGTACTCGCATTGACAACCCGGCGGTCGGCAATGGAAATTGCTCACCAGACCACCGAGAATGCACGACGTCTATTCAAGCTGAGCGAACAGGAATTCCCAAGCCTGAGTCTCATCAAAGGGCCAACCCAGTTCGGCTTCTGATTCCGCAAACCGGATCACAGGAATGCGTAACGAGTAGCGCTGCATGAGTTCGGGGTCATCAGTAATTTCCAGCACCTTCAAGACCACAACCGCCTCTCCCATTCCGGCATTGACCAGTTGCTGATTGATATGAGCCAGCACCGGCTCCAGCACCACCTCGGCCTGCTCACAGAGATGGCAGCCGGAAGTTCCGTAGAGAAGCAGCACTGTCATTTGTGCAGCCTGGCAATTGCCTTGATGGACTCGCTGATCAATTCCGGCCCGCGATAGATAAAACCACTGTATATCTGCACCAATGCTGCACCGGCTTTGATCTTGGCGGCAGCGTCCGCGCCAGTGATGATTCCACCTACTCCGATAATCGGCAGTTTTCCCTGCAGCGCATCAGCCAGCACACTGATCACATGGGTAGATTTATCCGTCAATGGCGCACCGCTGAGCCCGCCCGCCTGATCCCGGTACGGACTATCCTGTACCGCACTGCGATCCAGAGTGGTGTTGGTGGCAATCACACATTCGATATCATTTTCGATCAATGCGTCCGCGATCAAACCGACCTCGTGATCGGCAAGGTCGGGAGCAATCTTCACTGCCAGTGGCACCTTGCGGCTGTGACTCACCGCGAGAGAAGCCTGCTCGGTCTTGAGCACCGCGAGCAAACGGCGCAGTTCATCGCCGAATTGCAGACTGCGCAGCCCCGGGGTGTTGGGTGAGGAGAGATTGACGACGATGTAACTCGCCAGGCTGTAGCACTTGCGCATGCCAATCACATAGTCATCAGCCGCTTTCTCCACCGGCGTATCAAAATTCTTGCCGATATTGATCCCGAGGATTCCCCTATACTGGCTGCGAGCGATGCTGGCGAGCGCGTGGTCGATCCCTTTGTTGTTGAAGCCCATACGATTGATGATGGCCTGCTGGTCGCGCAAGCGAAACAGGCGCGGTTTCGGATTACCGGGCTGGGGCTTCGGGGTAAGTGTGCCGATCTCAATGAAGCCAAATCCCAACGCTGCCAGGGCGTCGATGTGATCCGCATTCTTGTCGAGCCCCGCTGCCAATCCCACGGGGTTGGGAAAATTCAGGCCCATGACAGAGACCGGATCACTGACTGCCGGGCGACCAGCGATCAAACCAATGAGCCCCGTGGCTCTGGCCGCATCCAGCAGAGGCAATGTGATCGTGTGGGAAGCCTCTGCGGGGAGGCAGAACAGCAGATTGCGCAGCAGACTATACAATTTTGGTGATCGCTCTGAATTTATGAGAATCGTCGAACTCAATGACGAAGGTGCCTGATATCCCCTGGTGGTCCAGAAATTTTTGCAGGATGCGGCCGGGAAAGCGCACGCTTAACCCTTCCCTGGAGAGCGCCTGCACATCCCTCACAGCGCCACCATAGAGAATCTGATACTGATCCGCAGGGATATTCAGGTCCAGTGTCAATCGCTTCATGGCAAATCCAGGGAGTACACTACCCGCCCTTCGGGTAAGTCTGGTTGAAGCCGGATTATAGGGGAATTCATCCGGCAAGTCTGCGGATAATCCCCGGCTGCGAGACCGGCAGCACACGCAACGCTCTGCGACAAATCGTCCCTAGACATCGCAGGTAAAACAGTTACAATCCCTGACTTTCGCCCTACTAGATCAAGCATTTAACTAATAAGAACCAGAGAAATAATTATGAGTCACCATGCAATAATCACAGATCTCAAGACTTGGCTTTCTCAACAGATCATAGGGCAGGAGCGTCTGGTAGACCGCTTGCTGATCGCGCTACTGGCCGATGGCCACCTTCTGGTGGAAGGTGCCCCGGGCCTAGCAAAAACAAAAGCAATCAAAGACTTGTCGCGCGCGGTTGAAGGAGATTTTCACCGTATTCAATTTACTCCCGACTTGTTGCCCAGCGACATTACAGGTACAGAAATCTTCCGTCCGGAAGACGGCTCCTTCCGCTTTCAGCCCGGCCCGATCTTCCACAACCTGGTACTGGCCGACGAAATCAACAGGGCACCCGCCAAGGTACAATCGGCACTACTGGAGGCGATGGGCGAGCATCAAGTCAGCGTCGGGCGTGAATCATTTAAACTGCCACCTCTATTTCTCGTGATGGCAACTCAGAACCCTATCGAGCAGGAAGGCACCTACCCGCTGCCGGAAGCACAGCTCGACCGCTTTCTGATGCATGTCACCATTGGGTACCCGTCTACCGAAGCGGAACGCCGGATTCTGCAACTAGTTCGCAACGAGGCACAGAACAAGGTGGCAGAAGCCCCGCGTGTCATCAGCCAGGAAATTCTGTTTGCTGCGCGGCAGGAAATTCTCGCCATGCACATGGCCCCTGCGGTCGAGGAATACATCATTCAACTGATCATGGCGACCCGTCACCCTGCTCTGTACGGTGACGATCTGGCTTCCTGGCTCGAATACGGAGCCAGCCCGCGTGGCACAATCTCTCTCGATCGTTGCTCGCGCGCCCATGCCTGGATTCAAGGCAAGGACTTCGTCAGCCCGGACGACATTCAGGCCGTCTTCTTCGACGTATTGCGTCACCGTATCCTGCTCAGTTTCGAGGCCGAGGCCAGTGGTGTCACCCCGGACAAGGTGTTGACCACCATCCTTGAGCGAGTCCCAGCTGCCTGATATAGAGGGAAGCGCACACAGTGAAAACGAGTTGCCGCCGACACGGGTCGAGCGGAGGCGCGCGGACAGAGGCAGGACACTGCCTCTGCAACGTATAACAGGGCACATTGAGTGTCCGGAAGTGAACCAGAACCTTTATGTCCATGATTCCGCAGATTGATTCACAGATGGCGCTCTATCAGAGCAAGGGAGCAGTCATCAGTCTGCAGCAGCTGCTGATCCAGCGCCACGCTGCCAAGATCGTTGAGTACGTGCCCTATACCCGCTCCATCGCCGGCATTTCTGGCCTGCACATGTCCAAGATGCGCGGACGCGGCATCGATTTCGAAGAATTTCGCCCCTACCAGCAAGGTGATGACATCCGCACGATTGACTGGCGTGTGACGGCACGGACTGGCAAGCCGTTCACCAAAGTCTTCCGCGAAGAGCGCGAACGCCCCGTCATCATCGCGGTCGACCAGTCGAGCAGCATGTTCTTTGGCAGTCAGGTCGCCTTCAAGTCGGTGATTGCCGCGCAGGCCGCCGCCATTTTCTGCTGGATGGCCATCGACAATGGCGATCGCGTGGGCGGCCTCGTGTACTCAGACAGCAGCCACTCGCTGGTGCGTCCGAAACGCAGCCGTCGCTCGGCTCTGCATCTGCTCAATCAGATTCAAATGTACAACAACCGGCTGACCGACGCCGCCAAGCGCCAATCTCCACCCAACGCCTCTGCCAGCCAGAGCGGGCTTGCCGGAGCACTTGGACAGATCCGCCGTATCACCAAACCGGGCAGCACGCTGTACATTCTCAGTGATTTCACGACCCTCGATGATACTGCCATGCAGTATCTCTACCAGCTGTCCCGCCACAACAACGTGGTGTGCTGCTTCGTCTATGACGCACTGGAAGAGAACCTGCCTGTCCCAGGCTTCTACAGCATTACCGATGGCCAGCACAAAGGCACACTGAACTCCTACAGCCAGACGGCCCGGCGCACTTATCAGCAGAACTTTCAGGAGCGTATGGGCGCGCTGCAGTCAGAGTTGGTCAAACTGCAGATTCCTTTCCTCAAATTACGAACCAACCAGCTGGTTGTTGAGCAGATAAGACAATGGACAGCACAGATCCTTTAAGCCAGTTAGCCGACATTCATCTGCCGGAGCCCGTTGGCATATGGCCACTCGCGCCCGGTTGGTGGATACTCCTGGTCATCCTCCTGATTGCCGCGGTGATTATCGGGCGTCGTTATTACGCCGGTTGGAAGCTGCGCCGCATCTGCGCTTTTGCCGTGCGCGAACTGGACAAATGTGTCAGCGAATACCGGGCCGCCAAAGCTGCCGATCTCCAGAAGGACGGCGATACGCTGAAACTGAACTTCGTGAACGAGGTCAATGCCGTGCTCCGACGAGTAGCCTTGAAGCACTTCCCCCGGGAACTGCCGGCCAGCCTTAGTGGCGAACAGTGGATCGCCTATCTGCGCACCAGGGGCGACGCCTCACTGCTTGATGACTCCCTCGCAGCCACTTTGGTGCAGGGGCGCTTCGCGCGCCGCTGGGATGTCGATGACGAGCGCCTTTACCGCATGGCTCATCAATGGATAACAAGCCTGTATTTGGCTAAAATCGGCTCAGACAAAGCATCTGAGAACAAATCCACTTCAACACCGGTTTCCGACCATGCTTGAGTTTACCTGGCCCTGGGCCTTCGCCGCCCTCCCACTGCCGCTTCTGGTCTACCGCTTTTTGTCGCGGGCAGCCCGGCAGGAAGCAGCCCTGTTCGTGCCTTTCTATCAACGACTCTCGCAACTGCAGACCGACTCCATTCGCGTCGATGCCTACCGATTGCTCAAAATCATTTGCTGCGTACTGATCTGGGTATGTGTGGTCACAGCCGCCAGCCGTCCACAGTGGGTCGGCGAACCAATTCTGCTGCCTTCCAATGGCCGGGACCTGATGCTGGCGGTGGATATCTCGGGCAGTATGGAAGCGCGCGACATGGTCATCAACAACGTGCAACTGTCGCGCTTCGAAGTGATGAAGGTCGTGGTCAGTGACTTCGCAGAACGTCGCGAAGGCGACCGTCTCGGACTGATTCTGTTTGCCGCTCACGCCTACATTCAGACGCCGATGACCTTCGATCGCACCACTGTGGCCAAACTGATCACCGAGCTCGAAATAGGCATGATTGAAGAGTCGGCTACCGCGATTGGTGATGCGATCGGCCTGGGCGTGAAGCATCTGCGCGAACGCCCTGAGAACAGCCGCGTGCTGGTTCTGTTGACCGACGGCGTCAATAACTCCGGTGCCATTTCTCCCGTGCAGGCAGGCCAGCTGGCGCAGACCGAGAAGATCAAGATCTACACCATCGGCATGGGTGCTGACACGCTGGTGCAGCGTTCATTCCAGGGCGCCCGTGCCATCAATCCCTCCGCGGAGCTCGACGAGGAAAATCTCACACTGATCGCCGAATCGACCGGTGGCAAATACTTCAGGGCACGAGATGTCGAGGATCTGGTCGACATCTACGCTGAACTGGACACGCTTGAGGCAATCGAGCAGGATGAGCAGACCTTCCGCCCCATCAACGTGCTTTTCTACTGGCCTCTCGGCACAGCCGTATTGCTGAGCTTCCTGCTGGCACTGACCACGTTGCCCTGGAGTTCTATCCTGCAGCGCTCTCCGGCGCGCAGAGCCGACGACGGCACGACTGACTCCGCAGCCGTGACAGGAGGCCAGTCATGAATGAATCTTCGCTATTGATGCTGCTCGAGCAAAACTTCCATTTCCTGCGCCCGCTCTGGCTGCTGGCGCTGATCCCGGCGCTGCTGCTGGTACTGTACCTGTGGCGCATCAATGAATCCGCCAGTTCCTGGGACAGAGCTATCGACAAGGACCTGCTGCCCTACTTGCTGGACGGCAGCAAGAGCGCCGCCGAGCGTACCCCCCTCGTATTGCTGCTGACACTTTGGACATTGGCCATTCTGGCCCTCGCCGGACCGGTGTGGGAGAAGATCGCGCAACCCGTCCAGCAGCGCCAGGACGCCCTGGTAATTGTCTATGACCAGTCATTGTCGATGTACGCAGCTGACTTCGACCCCAATCGCCTGACAGTCAGCAAGCGCAAGGTTCTTGATGTCCTGGACATGCGTACCGAAGGCCAGACAGCACTTGTGGTCTATGCCGGTGATGCGCATACAGTGACGCCACTTACCGAAGATTCCGTGACCATCCGGGCACTCGTCCCCTCAATCAACCCCAACATGATGCCCGCCTTCGGCAGCAATAGCGTCGCCGCTATCGAACGTGCCAAAGGGTTACTGACCGACGCCGGGGCTGCTTCGGGAACGATCCTGCTGGTCACCGACGGCGTCGAGCGTCGGGATCATGCCCAGATCGGTGAACTCCTGCAGCAGACAGGCTACCGACTCTCCATTCTTGGTGTAGGCACCGAGGACGGCGCGCCGATCCCCGCCGCCGGTGGCGATTTCCTGCGCTCTGACACAGGCGAAATCATCATCCCGCAATTGGACAAAGACAGCCTTCAGGACCTTGCAGAACTGGTAAACGGCCGCTATGTCGATATGCAGCTTACCTCCGACGACGTCAATTATCTGATGGCCGAGGACGACTTCTTCAGCGAAGAGGATCTCGCGGATGTTGATCAGAACTTTGACATCTGGGCAGAGGTCGGCCCCTGGCTGCTGCTCCTGGTGCTGCCTCTGAGCGCCCTGATTTTCCGCCGTGGCTGGATTCTGTCTGCCACTGCCACCATCGCTACCCTCTCCGCCCTCACGCCAACCGCGCCTGTAGAGGCGGCCGAGTGGATCGATCTTTGGAAAACCAGGGATCAGCGGGGCGAAGATGCCTATGCCAATCAGGATCCGATCAGCGCCGCAAGTCTGTTCACTGATCCAGGCTGGCAAGGCTCGGCTGCGTATCATGCAGGAGATTATCCGGCCGCCGTACAGGCTTTTGCCTCAGCACTGAGCACCGAGGACGCCGATAGCCACTATAACCTGGGAAATGCCTACGCAAAGGGTGCCAATTTCGAGCAGGCCATTGCCTCCTATAACGTTGCCATCGCGCTGCAGCCGGATCACGAAGACGCGATCCATAACCGCGAAATCGTCCAGAAGCTGCTCGAGGAGCAACAGCAGCAGGAAGAGGAACAGTCGCAGGAAGAGCAGATGAGCGACGAGGAGGAACAGGAGCAGCAGGAAGAGCAGGAGGAACAGCAGGAGGAAGAATCCGAACCTCAGGAAGAAGAACAACAGGAACAGCAGGAAGGCGGCGACGAAGAGGAACAGGAAGAGAACGAACCTCAGGACGGTGAGCAAAAGGAAAGCGAAGAAGAGAATCAGGGCGAAGAGCCGCAACTGAGCAACGCCGAAAACGAGAGCCAGGAGTCTCTGGAGCAGTGGCTGCGCAGAATCGACGACGATCCGGGCGAGCTTCTGCAACGCAAATTCCAGTTTGAGTATCGGCGGCGCCAGGTGGAAAGCCGCTCCAACAACCAGTCAGCGGAAACACAAATATGGTAAACCTGTTGGCATGCCTGCTCACGGCGGCACTTACACTGTTTTCCGCGCTGAGCTACGCCCAGCCAGTCACGGCGACGGTGGATCGCAATGAATTGATTCGTGGCGAAACGGTTACCCTGACGCTGCGGGTCGAAGGACAGCAGGGTGGCGTGGAGATGGATCTCACGCCCCTGGAGGCAGATTTTCAGGTGGTTTCAACACGCACTTCCAGCCAGATGCGCAGCAGCAACAATCGCGTCGAATCCTGGATAGACTATAACCTCACGCTCTTCCCCCTTCGCGAAGGTCAACTGGACATTCCTGCCCTGCTCGTCGCGGGCTCATACACACAGGCCATGTCCATCAGCGTATTGCCCAAAACTCAAAACAGTGTTGCCGGACAAGACCTGTTCATGGAAACCATCGTCAACAAGGAGAGCATCTACGTCCAGGAGCAGTTGCTGTTCACCATTCGCCTGTATTACACGATCAACGGCATCCGCAATCCGATCTTCACCGACCTCGAATTACCAGACACAGTGATTCAGATGATCGGCACCCCCAATCAGTACGAAAAACTGGTGGATGGCGTTCGCTACGGAGTCTATGAAAAGCAGTATGCGATATTCCCGCAGCGCAGCGGCGCCCTGGCAATTCCCGATATCATGTTCCGGGGCGAGGTTACAGACGGATCCAGCAATTACGTGTTCCGCAATCTCAACACTCGCACCATTACGTCATTCTCCGAGGGCTTCGACATCGAAGTGCGCGAGAAGCCAGCCGATTTCCCAACAGACGCGGTCTGGCTGCCCGCCAGTGAGTTGACCATCGAGGAAAGCTGGGACAACGACTTCACCAATGTGCGGATCGGCGACGCCGTCAATCGCATCATCACCATGAAGGCTTTCGGTCTGGATGGTGCCGCTTTGCCGCCGTTGCAACTGCCACCCATTGAGACGGTCAATGTATATCCGGAGAATCCTTCCATCGAACGCACCTACGTTGACGGCAATATCGTTGGCAGCCGCATCGAATCAAACTCGCTGCTGATGACCGATAGCGGCACCGTGCGGATCCCCGGTTTCAACATTCCCTGGTATGACATCGATACCGAAGAGATCAAGTATGCAACGCTGGCAGACACAGCCATACGCGTCGGACCGGTGCGCACCACGGCACAGGAGCCACTCATGACCTTCGAGGAGGAAGGCGAACCGCAATTCGGCGACGCTTCCGGCCTGCAGGGCGAAGACGGCGACTCGCTGGTAACAATGCCCTCTACGCCTTTCTGGGTGATCGTGCTGGCGGCCGCGTTGACGGCACTTCTCGGCGTCATGACCTATTTCGGCAGCAGGCGTCGGCCCGCGAAAAAGCAGAAGGTGGCGGCGAAGAAGTCTCATGTCGTCAGCGCCCCCATGTACCGTCAGGACATTTCTCCGGCGGTGGAGGCTGTCGCCTTCAAGGAATTTGCGCGCGCCTGTGAACAAAACCATCTGCCGGCGTTGCGGCTCGCGTTGATCGGTTGGGGACGCCAATACTTCTCTGCACCTGATCTTCACAACCTTGATGACCTGGCGCAGCGCACTGGCAATGCCGAGATTCAAAAACTCTGCCTCCACCTGCAACAGGCGCTTTACGGCCAGCAAACAGAGACCGGGAATGCACTGAAGAACGACATCAACCGCCTGCTGACTCTGGTGACGGAGTTGCGCTCGCTGCGCAACCGGTCACTTGCCACAGCCGCGAAGGAGCAGGAATACACGCTGCCTCCGCTCTACAAGGCATAAGCCAGAACATGGCTATCAGCAAAACCTCCGCACGGGTGTATTCCACCGAAACCGGCCGCGCCTGTCCCGAGTGTGGACAGCCGGTGGCAGCCTGCCGGTGCAAGCGTCAGCAGGCTGGCGTTCCGGCGGCTGACGGGATTGTCAGAATCAGGCGCGAGACCAAGGGCCGCAAAGGCAAGGGTGTCACGCTGATCGATGGGCTGCCCCTCGGGGCAGAAGAGCTCAACGCGCTCGCCAAGGCTCTAAAGGCACGCTGCGGCACTGGTGGTACCGTGAAAGATGGCATCATCGAGATTCAGGGAGATCACCGCGAACTCTTGCTGGAGCAACTGCTGCAGAGTGGTTACAAGGTCAAACTCGCCGGCGGTTGAAGCGGCGCTGGTTCATCACCGCTGCCTGCTGAAGGCTGACACAGCTACCAGGCCTGCGCGCCGGGCACGTGATAGCACTCGCAGTCGCAGAGTCTGCAACGTCATCCTGAACTCCTGGCGCAATTGCTCGCTGCCGACTCCCTGCTCGCCATAACACAACTGCACATAAAGCATGGTTACGCTCTGCATGGACTCAGCCAGTTCCGGACGCTCCGCACTGACGCGCGCGCAATAGTCCAGCGGCCCCTCTCCCGTGCGGCGCGGCAGCCCCATGGCCGCCAGATCGGCCGCCAGTGCCAGATAGCCACGGGTGGCAGGATCGCGCAGCTGCCGTTGCCCGCCACGCAACAGAAAGAAAGCCGCTACCGAGAAGATCAGCGCCGTGGACATCCCCAGCGCCCACAGCAGGGACGAGCGGGCATTTTCGCCAAACAGGTCCTCGAGAAATTCCAGTTGCAGATCCTGGTCATAGCTCACTACCCAGCGATTCCATGCGTAGTCGATAGCATCCAGACGCAGACGCAACGTATTCAGCCACTGCGTATCTCGAAAGCGCATCATGGAAAACCCCGAATCTTCCATGAAACCGGGTTGATTGGCGAACACGGCCTCCACGCCCTGGCTTATGCGTTCCGGGGCCACGGCGCCTGTCGGGTCGAACCTCACCCACCCTTCCCCCTCGAACCAGACCTCCGCCCAGGCATGGGCATTGTACTGATAGACCATGGTGTAATCTTCGAAGCGGTTGTATTCGCCTCCGTGATATCCGACCACGACCCTTGCGGGAATTCCAACTGCACGCATCAGGTAGACGAAGCTGCCGGCATAGTGCTCGCAGAAGCCCTCGCGCGTCTGAAACAGGAATTCGTCGATACTCGCTTCGCCCAGCAGCGGAGGATTCAAGGTGTAGAAGAAAGGCTGCTCTCGGTAGTGGCGCAGGACCCGCGTAACGTAGTCCATATCATCCGCTGACGCTGCCCGCAATTCGCGAGCCAGCGCGGCACTTTGCGTATTGCTGTCTTCCTCAGGCATCTGCAGCGCACGCGAACGCAGGGCGCGAGGCAGTTCCAGGTCGGTATGAAAGGCACTCCAGGAGCGCAGTTGATAGCGCAGGCGCTGTGTAATCGGTGTCGCCGTGTGCAGGGAGTAATTGCGATCCTGCACAATCTCGCCAGCGGTGACTTCTGCGAGTTGCATGCCATAAACCCAAGTCTGCTGTGTGGGCTCCATGATGACGTCATAGGCGACGGGGTCCCCCTGGGGAACTCCGCGATTCTCGCTGGGGTAGCGCCTGATCATGCCGTAATCGAGAAACGTGCTTCCACTGCGATGCCAGGTCCTGCCATCGAAAAAATCCAGCACCAGCCCGCGCCAGTAGAGTCTGTCGTGAGAAGGTGCCTCACCGTCGAAACTGACCCGAAAGGCCAACTCTGCTGAACGCCCAAGGCTGCTGATATCGCCAGGTGTCATTTCGTCCGTCACACCGGTCGTGCTGGACGGTACCGGCAGTGGCATGGTCCACAACGGCGCGATTCTGGGCACCAGGATGAACAAGGCCAGGGTAAGAGGAATGCTTTGCAGCACCAACTGGGCGGCAAGCCGGGCGTTGTTCCGGAAATTGTTGCGGGCATTGTCGCGGTTAAGTGACACCAGCGCGCCTGTGATGACGGCCACCGCCAACACGGCATGCAGGCCGCTCGGAATAGTCTGCGAGTAAATGAAGCCAATCATCGTGAGCACGTACGCGAGCACGATGACAATCACAATGTCGCGCTTGTACTGCATCTCCAGAAGCTTGAACACCACCCCCAGAATCAGCAGACAAACGGCCGCATCCAGCCCTACTCCCTGCGTCCTGAACTGCAGCACCGTCAACGGCAGCGCGGTGAAGACAATCAGCGCCTTCACCAGTTTACCCGGATAGCTGGCGCGCCCGGCGAAGATCAGCAAGCGCCAGCCCATGCAACCGAGAACCAGCAACAAGATCCACAGCGGCAGGCGCAGCATGCCCGGCAAGATCACCAGCAGCAACGCCGCCAGTACCCACAGCAGGGCAAGTCGAGGGATCTGGTAATTGACATCCATTACAAGGCGTCTCCGGTCGCGCTTTCAATGTGCTGCAACTGCTGCCAGAGAGCCAGTGCGCTCAGCAGGCGATGGCGATGCGCGTCACCACGGCCAGGCTGGATCACCACGCCAGGGATATTCAGACCATAATCAACATCACTGCGCGCCAGCTTCAGCACCCAGTAACAGAGTCGGGACAGTCGACCCTCGGCATCGAATCCCGCAAACATGGCCCAGTCCAGCATGAACCTGTCGTCACTACTGTCGACAAACTGTTTGACCTTGAGCCCCTGACCGCGGGCCAGGTTTTTCCAAGCCACCTGTTTCAGCGAATCGCCGGGCTGAAAGTTGCGCAGGCCGTGAAAATCGTCGCCTCCGGGCTGAGTGCTGCTGCCTTTGCCTCCGCCGGAATGGCTCACCGCCTCTGGAAGAGAACACGCGACAGGCGTTGGATATACAAGGCAGCACATATCCAGATCCAGCATCGACCAGGCCCGCCAGAGTCCCAGAGGAAAGCGCGTCTGCACCAGCAGTCGCGGCGCCTTCAGGACCCCACGATGCTTTGTCTGCAGATACACATTGACGCGTAACTGTGCGCCCTCGATAAGATCGGCGCGGGTGAGCAAGCCCTTGGGGAAGCTCAGCTCAAGAGCCTCATGCATACGTCCGGACTGACGCTGCAACAACACGGTAAAGCTGGCTTCTTCCCCCGCGAATACCGAGTCACCCCCGATCCCTTTCACCGTCAGGTGCTGAAGATTCCGAAAAGTGTGAAGGATGCAAAGGATGAAAAGACTCACCATTAGAAAAGCCAGACCAAAGGCCAGACTGAGCACATAGTTGATGGCGGTAATGAAAATCAACGTGGTCGCTGCCACGTAGAGGAGCCCGTGGGCGGTGGGCAGGATGAAGATGTTCCGGCGATGCAGGGTCGCCGTGCTTACGGCGGGCACATTCCTGGCGAGCCAGCGTTGGACTCGTTTCGAAAACCAGAAACTGACGGTGTTGACAGGGCTCATGGTCGGTTCAGAAAACATCGACCTCGCTGAGCAGGCGCTGCGCCAGTGCGTTCCCGCTGCGCCCTTCCCCGTCAGAGCCAGAGCGCAGCCGGTGCTCCACGACGGCGGGAAGCACGGCCTGAACGTCCTCCGGAATGGCGTGTTGGCGCCCCTCCATGAGCGCCCAGGTACGCGTCGCACGCACCACCGCGATGCCACCACGGGGAGACAGTCCAAAGTGGAAGTCGTCGCTGTCTCTGGTGCGGGCAATCAAACGCTGAATATAGTCGAGAAGCTGGGGACTGAGACTCACAGAGGCCGCTGCCTTGCGCATCTCTACAAGATCGTTGACGTTCAGATGCTGCCTGACCAGCTCGCCACGATCTCGCTCCCCTGCTGTCTCAAGCAGCTGCCGCTCGGCACGCGGGTCCGGATAGCCAATGCCGATGCGCATCAGGAAGCGATCGAGTTGCGATTCTGGAAGCGGAAAAGTGCCAGCCAGGCTAACGGGGTTCTGCGTGGCGATCACAAAGAACGGGGACGGCAGACGCCGGGTTTCGCCTTCGACCGTGACCTGCCCCTCCTCCATTGCTTCGAGAAGTGCACTTTGGGTCTTCGGCGTCGTGCGATTGATCTCGTCAGCTAGAATCATCTGTCTGAAGATCGGCCCGGGATGAAAACTGAAACGCCCGGATTGCTGATCAAATATCGAGACACCCAGAATGTCGGCGGGCAGCAGGTCACTGGTGAACTGAATACGATTGAAGTCCAGCCCGAACACGCGGGCCAGGGCGTGGGCCAGAGTCGTCTTGCCCATGCCTAGCAAGTCTTCAATCAGCAGATGGCCACCGGAGAGCAGGCAACACAGAGCCAGCCTGACCTGCCGTTCCTTTCCCAGCAGGACCGCGCCGATCTCGTTCACTGCCGCCTGAATTCGCTGGTCCATCGAATATCCTCTGCCTGTCCTGAACGGATGTCGCTGTGAGAAACGTGGCTACTTGCTGGCCTTCTTGGCGGCCTCGCTGCGGCTGTCTTCCAGATTCTTCAGGTACGCCGCGTCCACGTCGCCGGTAATGTATTTGCCATCGAACACAGAACACTCGAAACGATGAATATCCGGGTTGCCTTCCATGGAAGCGGCAATCAAGTCCTCCAGATCCTGGAAGATCAGCCAGTCGGCACCGATCAACTCCTGCACCTGCTCGTCAGTCCGGTCATGGGCGATCAGCTCACTGGCCGCCGGCATGTCAATGCCGTAGACGTTCGGATAACGCACTGCAGGCGCGGCAGAGGCGAAATACACCTTGGCAGCACCAGCATCACGGGCCATCTGGATAATTTGCTTGCAAGTCGTGCCACGCACGATGGAGTCATCGACGAGCAGCACCGTCTTGCCCTTGAACTCCAGCTCGATGGCATTGAGCTTCTGGCGCACTGACTTCTTGCGCTGGCTTTGACCCGGCATGATGAAGGTGCGGCCGATGTAGCGATTCTTCACAAAACCCTCGCGGTACGTGATGCCCAGGCGGTTAGCCAGTTCCAGTGCCGACGTGCGGCTGGTATCGGGGATGGGAATCACCACGTCGATGTCATGGTCGGGGCGCAGACGCTTGACCTTGTCGGCCAGCTTCTCCCCCATGCGCATACGGGCCTTGTAGACAGAGATGCCGTCCATCAGGGAATCCGGCCGCGCAAAATAGACGTGTTCGAAGATGCAAGGTGTGTATTCGGCCGGGCCGGCACAGATGCGGGTATGCAGATCTCCGTGCACATCCACGTAGACTGCCTCACCGGGAGCGACATCCCGAATCAGGGTGAAGCCCTGGGAATCCAGCGCCACGCTCTCAGAGGCCATCATGTACTCTGTGAATCCATCGCGTTCGCGCTTGCCGAACACCAGTGGGCGGATGCCGTGCTTGTCGCGGAACCCCACGATGCCGTAACCACCCAGCATCACCAGTGCCGCGTATCCGCCACGACAGCGCCGATGCACACCGCGCACCGCCGTAAATACGTCCTCGGCAACTGGTTTCATCTTCGCCAGTTGCTGCAACTCATGAGCAAAGATGTTGAGGAGGACTTCAGAGTCGGAATCGGTGTTGATGTGGCGGAGATCTTCTCTGAACAGATCGCGGCTCAGTTCTGCCGCATTGGTAAGATTGCCGTTGTGAGCCAGGCTCAGGCCATAAGGGGAATTCACATAAAAGGGTTGTGCGAGTGCGGGGCTGGAACTGCCTGCGGTTGGGTAGCGCACATGCCCGATCCCCATGTTTCCTGCGAGACGCTCCATGTGCCGCGTGCGAAAAACGTCTTTGACCAGCCCATTGTCCTTGCGCAGATTCAGTCGCCCCTTGTCACTGGTGGCAATGCCAGCCGCATCCTGCCCCCTGTGCTGCAACACCGTCAATGTGTCATATAAACAAACAGCAACATCAGATTTGCCAACGACACCTACTAAACCGCACATGAAACACACTCCGTTAAGACACGCAAATTGACAACCAAGGCACTCAATATCAACTACTCATAAAAAACTCAGATCGGACCGGCCAGCGACACGGCTGCGCTACAGCGCTCGAAAAGTCGGCAGCACAGGCGTTTGCGGCAAGGGCATATCCGTCACAAACATCCGCGACATCTCTATCAACTGGCCTCCATACGGGATCAAACGCGAAGCCTGCCACCAGGGCTCGGTCGCAAAAAAGCTGCCACCGAAATAAACAAACACCATGACAATCAACCCCCCCCTGGCGATCCCGAACACGCCTCCGAGCAGCCTGTCAGTCAACTTCAGTCCGCTCATATCGATAAGTTTCGCAACCAGATGGTTGATCAGCGCCCCTGTCAACAAAGTGGCCATGAAGAGGAGTGCAAATGCAAACACCTGCTGCATTGCGCTCCCCTCGATCCAACGTCCGAGGGACGGAGCGAGATCATCGCTGTAGACACGCGCCAATAACAGAGCCGCTATCCACGCCAGCAGTGACACTACCTCGCGGACAAAACCACGCCACAAACCCAACAGGCAGGAAATGCAGGTAATCAACAGAATCGCTATATCGACCCAATGCATCAGACGCTCAAGCTCCTCATAGGCTCTCGATCTCGTAACGCACGACGATGCCGGACAATTCAAACTCATCAAGCAGTTGCCGCTGCAATTGCTGCATCGCCGCGCGATCAACTCCGGGGCCGACGAACACGGCGGTCAGTGTCCCCTGCTCGGTTCGCACCTCACGCGAATAAGCTCGATGACCCCGAGCCTGCAACCGCTCCACCAGACTCCTGGCATTGGCCGCGCTGGAGAAGGAACCCAGACGCACGCTCCACCCTTCCGGCAGACCGGCATTGTCCAGTTTTGGCGCTTCCACGGGAGGTAGCACAGCCGGTTCAGTCACCGCGGCGATAACCGCGGCCGCTGGGACCACGACCGAGGGCGCACTCGTATCTTGAGAGGCCGACACAGGCGTCGACTGGGGTGCTGCGATGGGTAGATCGGGGGACGCAACTGCGTCGACGCGAATCTGGTCGGTATCGGCAATAACCACGGGGCGTTCTGGCACGATTCGCGGAGGCTCAGGAAACGCAAGCGGAGCAGGAATGCGACTCTCCAGCGGCATATCGTAACTGCCCTGACCGTCGAACAGGACTGGCAGCAGAACGACGGCGACGACCAGTATCACCCCACTGCCGACGATTCTCTGTTTAGTGTTCTGGTCCAAGCCAGTGCTGCCCCTGTGTGGTGGCGGTGCGCGAACCGAGGTCCGTGACAACCATTATGAATTTGATTCGATACTCGCGATGTATTGCAACACATCGGCCACGGTGCCGAACGATCCGGTCACCAGGACCAGATCATCCGGCCCCGCCTGTGCACATGCCTGAATGTATGCCGCCGCCACTGTTCCGTATGGTCCACTCACGTTAGCTCCCACTGCATGCAATCGATCGTAAAGACTTTGGGCAGCCAGACAGCGGGGTTGCGCGAATGCCGCAATATACCAAATGTCGACGGCAGATTCTAAGACGCCGTAGAAACCAGGCTGATCCTTGTCCGCCATCATCGCCAGAACAGCACGCACCTGTCCCCGCAGTTCTCCCCTGTCGCGCAAAGCAGCCAGCTTTTCTGCCAGCAGCACAGCCGCATGCGGATTGTGTGCGACATCGACACGCACTGCGACTCCCTGCTGCGGATCCCGCAGTGCCTGAAAACGTCCAGCCAGGCCCACCGTCTCGAGACCCGCTGCGATCGCAGTCTCGGCTACTGGGAGCCGTTGCAGGGCCAGTGCCTGCAGGACCGTCGCCGCATTGATCAGATCAAGTGGTGGCATCGGCAAATCCTGCAGCGTCACCTTGGCGCCATTTTTGTCCTGGCCCCACCAGAGCCAGCTCTCAGCCTGTGCAGTGAAACCGAAATCAGTACCCTGCCGATACAGAGGAGCACCGAGACGCGACGCGGCCTGCACAATACTCTGGGGAGTGTCTTCATCGCCACTCACCGCCGGTACGCCTGACCTGAAAACCCCTGCCTTCTCGCGACCGATGTCTTCGCGGTTATCGCCAAGCCAATCCTGATGGTCCAGTCCAATGCTGGTGACGATGGTAAGATCGGCATCGACCATGTTCACGGCATCGAGGCGCCCGCCCAACCCGACCTCCAGCACGGCAACATCAAGCCCCGCCTTCTCCATGAGCATCAATCCTGCCAAGGTACTGAACTCGAAATAGGTCAGTGAAATATCGCCACGGCGTGCCTCAATCAATGCGAAGCTGTCACACAACTCTTCATCTGTCGCCATCAGGCCGAGGATACGGATGCGCTCGTTGAAAACCAGCAGATGCGGTGACGTGTAGGTTCCTACCCGGTAAGCAGCCGCGCTCAAAATGGCTTCCAGCATGGCGACCGTCGAGCCCTTGCCATTGGTGCCGGCAACCGTGATCACCAGCGGCGCAGGTCTGGTCAGGCCAAGCCTGGCGGCCACAGCACGTATGCGTTGCAGTCCAAGATCGATCTCGTTTGGATGCAAAGCCTGAATGGTGTCAAGCCACTGGGAGAGATTCACGCTGCAAGCCAGCCCCGGCAGATCACGTCTTGCCTCGAGTCGGCCTTCAGCAGGCCGGAAAATTTCAATATCCGTCGTTGAGACGAATGCCCTTAACGATGAGTCAGCTTGGCGGCAAGCGAAGCAACGCGCTCGCGCATGTCCTTGCGATGCACAATCATGTCGATCGCACCGTGCTCCAGAAGAAACTCACTGCGCTGAAAGCCTTCCGGCAATTTCACGCGGACAGTCTGACGGATCACATCGGGGCCGGTGAAACCTACCAGCGCGTTGGGCTCGGCAATGTTGATGTCTCCAAGCATGGCCAGACTGGCGGATACGCCTCCATAAACAGGATCAACAAGCACGGAAATATAAGGGTGGCCCTTCTCACGCAATCTCGCGAGTGCGGCAGAGGTCTTTGCCATCTGCATGAGAGAGATCAACGCTTCCTGCATGCGAGCACCGCCACTGGTAGAGAAACACACCAAAGGAAGCTTGTTGGCGATACAGGTGTTCACAGCCTGCGTGAACTTTTCACCCACTACTGCCCCCATGGATCCGCCGATGAAACCGAACTCGAAAGCGGCAACAACCATCTCTACGCCGTTGACGCGGCCCTGCACGACAATCAGCGCATCCTTCTCGCCGGTGCTCTTCTGCGCGGCAGAGAGGCGGTCCTTGTACTTCTTCAGATCACGAAATTTGAGCAGATCTACCGGTTCCATATCTTTGTTCAGTTCCACCTGCCCTTCAGGGTCCAGGAAGAGCTCAATGCGACGTCGAGCCGTAATACGCAGATGGTGGTTGCACTTCGGGCACACCTCAAGATTGCGCTCCAGATCGGGCCGGTAAAGCACGGCTTCGCAACGCGGACATTTTTTCCAGAGTCCTTCAGGCACACTGGCACGCTGCTTGGTGGTCGTTGTGCCACCCGTGCTGCGAATGGAAGGGAGGATTTTGTTAATCCAGCTCATATCACGTTCCTAATAATGGGATGCCGACAATAGTCACTAAACTTTTTTAAAATTAATAAGTTACAATCAGTTATTAAGGTTTTGCAACGCCTCGTTGATAGAGAAAATCACCGCCACGGCGTCGTCCAGCCGCGCACTTGAGCAGGCCCCTTGGGTCGGCAGCAAGCCAATTCTCTCCACTAAAGCGCTACCCACTATAACACCGTCACTGATGGCGGCCATTTCACAGGCAGACTGCGCATCCTTGATGCCGAAACCCACAACAATGGGAAGATTGGTTTCGGAGCGCAGGTGGGCAATCTTGTCAGCCACTTCACCCTTGTCACGAATGGCAGCGCCTGTCACCCCCTTCAGGGAGACGTAATACAGATACCCGGTGGAATTGGCGCAAATGGCGGCCGTACGCTCTTGCGTGGTGGTCGGGGCAATCAGGAATATGGTGTCGATCCCGAGCGGGCGCACGGCGCCGAACAATTCCTCACACTCATAAGCAGGCAGATCGACGATCAGCACTCCGTCAACGTCCGCGGCAGCGGCAGCCGACGCGAAGTTTCCGTAACCCATGATTTCAATAGGGTTCAGGTACCCCATGAGCACGACGGGTGTCTGCTTGTCTCTACGACGGAACTCGCTCACCATCTCCAGAACGTCGGACAATGTAGTACCTTGCCGCAACGCGCGCTCTACACCAAGCTGTATCACGGCCCCATCGGAAGAAGGATCGCTGAAGGGAATACCGAGCTCGATGATATGAGCACCGGCACGCACCAGTGCGTGCATGAGGTCCACAGTAAGCCCTTTTTGCGGATCACCCGCGACCAGATAGGGAATCAGCACCTTCTTGTTTTGCGCCTGCAATCCGGCGATCGTCTTACTGATACGGCTCATGAATTTCCGACCCTTTTCCTGCAGCAATATTTGCCTGTGTTGGTATGACAATATTTATATGGTGATGCCGTCAATGGCCGCGATAGTTTGTATATCCTTGTCACCTCGACCGGACAGGTTGACAACGATGAACTGATCCGGAGACATTTCAGCAGCCAGTTTGCAAGCACATGCAACAGCATGACTGGACTCGATAGCGGGAATGATGCCCTCCAACCGGGTCAACTCGCGGAACGCCGTCAGCGCATCCTGGTCGGTCACCGGCACATAATTCACGCGTCCAATATCCTTCAGCCACGCATGCTCCGGACCTACACCCGGGTAGTCCAGACCTGCAGAAACCGAATGGGTTTCAACGATCTGACCAGCATCGTCGGTCATCAAATAGGTCCTGTTGCCATGCAGAACACCGGGACGGCCAGCGCTCAATGACGCGGCATGACGACCAGTCTCCAAGCCCTCACCACCTGCCTCGGCCCCGTACATTGCCACTCCCTCGTCACGCAGGAAGGGATGAAATAGTCCGATGGCGTTGGAACCACCGCCTACACAGGCTACCAGCGCGTCGGGCAACCGGCCGAAATCCTCCAGGGACTGGGCTCTGGCTTCACGACCGATAATCGCCTGAAAATCCCGCACCATCCTAGGATAGGGATGGGGGCCGGCTGCTGTGCCGATAATGTAATAGGTGTTATCCACGTTGGTCGCCCAGTCACGCAGCGCCTCATTCAATGCATCCTTTAGGGTACGGGAACCGGACTCCACAGCTATCACATTGGCTCCCAGTAGCTTCATGCGGTAGACATTGGCAGACTGACGCTTGATATCGTCGACCCCCATGTAGACGTGACACTCGAGCCCCAGACGTGCAGCAACCGTGGCACTGGCTACACCATGCTGCCCCGCCCCGGTCTCCGCGATGATGCGTGGCTTCCCCATAAACCGGGCAAGCAGGGCTTGCCCGATAGTATTGTTGATCTTGTGAGCACCGGTATGGTTGAGGTCCTCGCGCTTCAGCACTATCTTCGCGCCTCCGTAGCGCTTGGTCAGGCGCTCCGCGAAATACAATGGCGAAGGGCGCCCGACGTAATGCTTGAGGTCCTTGTCGTACTCTGCCCAAAAGGCGGGGTCCTTGGAGAGCTTCTGATAAACCCGATCCAGCTCTTCGACTGCCGCCACCAGCGTTTCACCGACAAATGCGCCGCCGTAACGACCAAAGTGGCCATGCAGATCAGGACCGCTGAACTGATCTGCCGAATGGGATGTATCGAGACCGCTGACTATATCCACGCTTGGAGACTTAGACACTGTATACCTCATTGAAAAAACTACTCATTTGTTCTTTGCTTTTGCGCCCCGGCTCCGATTCGACGCCACTACTGACATCCACGGCATACGGTTCGACCAGACGAATCGCTTCGGCAACGTTGATCGCTGTCAACCCACCTGCCAGCACTATCTTTACCCGCGCTTCCTGGACACAGCGTCGCGCTATGCGCCAATCAAACGCGATGCCGGTTCCACCCGCTGAATTCTTATCATAACTGTCGAGCAAAATTGCCGAGCTCGTCGAGTACTTTGCAATCTCTTCAAGGAGATCGAGCTCAGGCCGCACCCTGATTGCCTTCATGTACGGGATGCCGAAGGAGGCACAGAATGCAGCAGATTCGTCGCCATGAAACTGCAGACAATCCAAATGTACGTGCTTCAATACGCTTCGGACTTCCTCTTCTTCTGGATTGACGAACAGACCAACGGTAGTGACGAAGGCCGGCAAGCTTCTACAGATATCCAGCGCCTGCGCGGCGGTAACTGCACGGGCACTCTTGCTGTAAAAAACCAGACCAATCGCGTCTGCACCGCAGTCGGCGGCCAGAAGTGCGTCGTCCGGACTCGTCAGCCCACAGATCTTGACTCGGGTTCTCTGCATCATGGAAATCGGCCCACCGCCCGGGTATCCGCAAAAGCGACGGATTCTACCAAAGTTCCATGGCAGAGCCTACGCAAAAGGCTGCAAAAAAGCGGGGCCAATTGGTTCAACCGGTAATCCGAAGTGTTCGGGGTATCGCACTGCCACCAGATAGAGTCCAAAAGGATGAGCCGTGATGGCGGCCAGCTTGCGATCTCTGAGCTCCAACACCTCTCGTGCCCATTCCGGCTCCTTGCTCCCAGCGCCTATTTCCATGAGGACACCCGTGATATTCCGGACCATATGCTGCAGAAAGGCATTCGCCTCGATATCCAGAATGATGAAACGATGGTGACGTCGCACCTGCAAGCGCATGACTTCCCGGAATGGAGTCCTGGACTGGCAACCTGCAGCACGGAACGAAGTGAAGTCGTGCTCGCCAAGCAAGTGTTGCCCAGCCTCGTGCATACGGTTTATATCAAGAGTCAAACGTGTGTGAGTCAACTGACGGGCGAGGATGGCAGGTTCGACCACGCTGTCGTAAATCACGTACTGATAGCGCCTGGAAAGGGCCGAGAAGCGAGCATGAAAGTCGTGATTGACGGCGCGCGCCCAGCGCACCCTCACCGTCGGTGGCAACATACTATTGGTGCCACGCAGCCATGCCTTCTCGCCACGATCTATCTGGCAATCAAAGTGCACAACCTGCCCTGTCGCATGCACACCGGAATCGGTTCTGCCCGCGCAAACCAGATTCACAGGATGAGCAGCAATCCTGGCCAGAGCATTCTCGAGGGTAGATTGTACGGTAGGCATGACAGGATCACCCTGTCGTTGCCAACCATGGAAAGAGGCGCCGTCATATTCGACGCCGAGTGCGATCCGGGACAAGGGAAGACTGACGTTATTCAAGAAAGGAACTCAGATTTTCGCAAGCAGACGTTGCGCATCCTTGACCTGCTCTTCGTTACCCTCGTTCACCACTTCGTCGAGGATTTCCCGGGCGCCGTCATAGTCGCCCATTTCGTAGTACGCGCGAGCCAGGTCCAGCTTGGTGGCCGCCTCATCTGAATCCGCCAGGAATTCCAGAACGTCATCGTCACCGGACTCTTCTTCCGACTCTGATTTCTCGGCCAACAGACTGTCATCGACAAACTGCAGATCGTCAAAGTCATCTTCTGCTGCAGTCACTACCCCGGAGGCCAGCGCTTCATCGGTTGCAATATCAAACTGACTGGAATCAAACTCGAAATCCAGAGCATTCGGCTTTTCTTCATCCGGCAGAACGGCGAAGTCAAAATCGACACTATGGTCGGGATCGTCATCAGTCAGAGCAGGCTCCTGATCCAGCGAAGCAGGCACAGCGCCTGCGGCATTTTCCCTATCGATAGCAAAATCAAGATCGAAATCAAGCAGATTCTCTTCATCGGAAGAAGATTCGGCGTCCTGAGCCGCTGCATCTGCAGCCACGTCGGCAACAGCTGGTACAGCAGTTGTCTGATCGTCCGACAAGTCAAACGCGGAAGAAAACTCCAGTGTTCGTCCATCGTCTTCATCCACAAACTGCTGCTGATCAGGCAGCGCGGCAGCGACAACTGCCCCGCTGCCGACTAGGGCAGCCACTTCAGTTGGCGCGAAATCAACGCTGTACCCTGACTGCACGAGGCCGTCATCGACAGTCGCTGCCGCCTCAAGATCCAAAGCCAGCTCCATGTCATCCATGGCATCCAGCTCATCGAGGAAGAGGTCCTCCCCTTCGTCCAGAATCTCGTGGTCTACTTCGCCACGCAATTGTGACTTCAGCTCGGCGATTCGAGGCGCCACCGAGGTGTCACCCAGATCGAGCAACTCGGATTCCTGCAGCTTGAAGCCAATAGCATCCTGCTTGGCGACACACACTTCCAGCAGCTTGAGACGAAGATCCGCACTGCGGGGTTCGGCAACAATAGCGTCCTGCAATAGACTTGCGGCTTCGTCGTAACGTTCGTAGGCCAGCAGCGCATCCGCCTCTTCCAGCAAGTCCTGAACTACTGTGACTTGATGGGAGCTGTCAGCCCCAAATCCCTGCCCATCCATGTCAATATTGTCAGAATCCTCGAACTTGAAGATTTCATTCAGGTCCGGATCAATTGCAGGTGCCGCAGAGGTAACTGCCGCACTCGCGGTGACGGCCTGCGCTTTCACCGGACTGGCGATCTCTGCGCGTGAATCATCCATCTCTTCCAGTTCAGCAAAATCTTCTTGCTCTGCGGATCGATTGCGACGCAGCAACGCATAAACGATGATCAGTATCAGGAGCGCTGCAACAGCCAGCAGTGCGGAAGTATTCTCGATCAGCGTATCCAGTACCGTCTGGAGGAAACTCCTGGACGGCGCCATGGTAATGACCGGAGGTGGATCCACCGGCTCCGGCACGGCCGCAGGTTGTGCCTGAGCAAGCGCCTGCTGCAACTGTGCAAGCTCCAGGTCACGCAGGCGAATGATCTCCTGCGCAGAGTCTATCTGCTCCTCCAGCTGAGTAAGTCGAGCAAGCAACTCGGCATTCTGCCTGGCAACGCGGTCAGCCTCTTCCATCTGCACCGCCAATTCATTCTCCAAAGCGGCAATACGTGCATCCAGTTCGGCACTCTGCCCGCCCGCTACGGACTGCGTGGCAGGCTCACCGGCGTCAACACTAACAACACTCAACTCAGCACGACCATTCGGCGTACCCGCAGGAGTTTGTGAGGGCGCGCCTGTCACGGGCTGCGAGCTCATGGGGACGTTGCGCCTGTTTTCAAACAGTTGATTCTGGCGCGAAACTTCGCTGATGGCCTCGCGTGTACTCAAGGCCCGAATCTGCTCGATATCGGGTATGCGCAACACCTGGCCTCGGCGCACCATGTTGATATTGTCAGCAATAAACGCTTCGCTGTTCAGACGCTGCAAGGCCAGCATTGTCTGCTGGACAGAGACCGAGCTGTCGGGACGCACCCGCATGGCTACATCCCAAAGGGTGTCATCAGCGCCTATCGTGACTGTCTCTGTCGTATCGTCGCTGTTGACCGGATTATTGGCGAGCGGCGTGGATGCGGAAGATTGGGAGGGCGCCACAGGGGTAGCGGCAGCGTCAATTGGCGCTGGGGCAGCCAGGACGTCAGCAGCGGGCTGGGCTGCGCTATCAGAGTCGGTGTCCGGGGCAGTGGTCAGCACATCCTGAGTGGTAGCAGGCACAGCGTCTGCCGGTGCAGCAAGACGCATGGAGGAAGTATTTAAATCGCTTGAGTTTTGACCTGCAAAAGATTGATTTAAATCAATATTTGCGACTAACTGAGATGCTTGCAATGGTTGCTGGACAGCCACCGGGGATGCATTTGACGCAAAGGCCGGCAGATCGAGCAGAACTGTATGTTCGCTAAGGAGGCGGCCACTGGGCCAACTGGTTTCGAGGACAAAGCTTAAATAGGGTTCACGGACTGGATCTGCAGTGGTGAGATGGATATAAGAATCCGGACCTGCAGATTCGATGTCAAACCGAATGGCACGCAGGAAGCTCTCCATCTCGATGGAAAACCGCTCGAAATCATTCTCGGAAGCCAACTGGACGGTGACCTGGTCGAGACGGACACCGCCAAGCTGCAGCAGTTCGATTCGAGCCGCCAGAGGCTGATTGAGAGCAGAATCGATGGTGATTTCACCCAGCCCCAGAGCCTTGACGTGCGCAGCGGCAAACAGAACCACCGAGGTAAGGATGACCACCAGTTTTCTTACCATAATCCATTCCCTTTAAATGGCTTTCCCCACTGACTCGCCCAGAATCCGGAATTCTGAGCGGAGGGAGGGTGCCAATTTCCCAGATCAGTTCTGCCGCGAGAAGACGGCAGGACTCTCAGAAATACGCTTCAATAATGCGTGCAAGTATTCATTATAAATAGTCTTTTATCAACACTTCGGCTATCTGCACCGAGTTCAATGCTGCGCCCTTGCGCACGTTATCCGACACGACCCACATATTCATGCCATTCGGGTGGGAGATATCGGCGCGGATGCGCCCGACCAGCACGGGATCCTTGCCTGCAGAGTCCCCTACCGGCGTTGGATAACCACCTGGCTTGCGCTCATCCATCAGCACCACTCCCGGGGCATTGGCCAGCAGTTCGCGCACTTCATCCACAGTTATCGGTGTACGTGTCTCGAAATGCACGGCCTCCGAATGCGAGTAGAACACCGGCACACGAACGCAGGTGGCGTTCACTTGAACGCTGTCGTCACCAAGGATCTTCTTGGTCTCCCAAACCATCTTCATCTCTTCTTTTGTATAGCCATTGTCGAGGAATACGTCAATCTGCGGCAGCACGTTGAAGGCGATCTGCTTCGGATAGACGTTACAGGTGACCTGGCGACCATTGAGCAGATCGGCTGTCTGTTTCGCCAGCTCCTCGATTGCTTCCTTTCCAGTACCGGAGACGGCCTGATAGGTGGCTACGTTGATACGGGTTATGCCAACCTTGTCATGAATAGGCTTGAGCGCCACCAACATCTGGATAGTTGAGCAGTTGGGGTTGGCAATGATGTTGCGATTCTTGTAGTCGGCAATCTTGTGCGAATTCACCTCTGGCACCACCAGAGGAATATCGTCCTCGTAGCGGAAATGCGAGGTGTTGTCGATGACGATGCAACCTGCCCTGCCAGCCTTTTCCGCATACTCGGCAGACACGCTGCCTCCGGCAGAAAACAGACCGATCTGTGCCTGACTGAAGTCAAAATCAGCCAGATTCAACACGGTGATTGGCTTGCCTTTGAACATCACCTTGCTGCCAGCCGATCTTTCACTCGCCAAAGGAAACAACTGACCTACGGGAAAATTTCTCTCTCCCAGGATACTGATCAGGGCTTCCCCAACTGCACCGGTTGCACCAACAACAGCCACATTAAACGTCTTCATTTCGCCTTCCCGTTCATTTAAATTGATCTATTTTCTGTATTTGCAGATCCGTTAAACCCCGAAATACCAAGGTGATGCATCCTTCCAGCGCTTCTCGAATGTCGTGATGTCGCCTGCGTCCTGCAAGGTCAACCCGATATCGTCCAAACCGTTCAGCAGGCAATACTTGCGAAAGCTGTCCACGTTGAAGGCAATTGGGGCGCCTGACGGGCCGGTAATGATCTGCTTCTCCAGATCCACAGTCAGGGTGTAGCCCTCCTGTGCTTCTACTTGCACAAACAATTCATTGACAATTTTTCTGTCAAGAACAATGGGCAATATCCCATTTTTGAAACAATTGTTGAAAAATATATCAGCGTAACTCGGAGCAATAATGATCCTGAATCCATAGCCATCAAGCGCCCAGGGTGCATGCTCGCGACTTGAACCGCAGCCAAAATTCTCCCGGGCCAACAGGACTGAGGCACCCTTGTAGCGAGGTTGATTCATCACGAAATCCGGATTCAGCGGACGACCGCTGTTATCGCGACCCGGTTCACCCTTGTCCAAATAGCGGTGCTCATCAAACAGATTGACACCAAATCCACTACGTTTGATGGATTTCAGAAACTGCTTCGGGATGATGAAGTCTGTATCAACGTTTGCCCTGTCCAGTGGCATAACCAAACCGGATTGCACTGTAAATTTTCTCATCTTCTATACTCAGTATTCGTTAATTTTCAATTAATTGGGACCGATTAATCAACTCATCTGTCAAGAGTGAGCAAGATATCCCGAACGTCAACAAAGTGGCCGTGAATTGCGGCAGCTGCGGCCATGGCCGGGCTGACAAGGTGGGTACGCCCACCAAAACCCTGCCTGCCTTCGAAGTTGCGGTTGGAAGTCGATGCGCAGTGTTTGCCTGCGCCCAGCTGATCAGCATTCATCGCCAGACACATCGAGCATCCTGGTTCGCGCCATTCCAGACCCGCTTCGATGAAAATCTTGTCCAGCCCTTCGGCCTCAGCCTGCTTCTTCACCAGACCTGAGCCCGGGACAACCAGCGCCATCTCGACATTGGCGGCGACCTTGCGACCCTTGACTACAGCCGCTGCGGCACGCAGGTCCTCGATTCGCGAGTTGGTGCAGGAGCCAATGAAGATACAGTCCAGCTTGATGTCAGTTATGCGGGTACCCGGGGTCAGACCCATGTATTTCAATGCCTGTCGCATGTTGTCGCGGCGGCTTGGATCAGTCTCCTTCTCCGGGTCAGGCACTACACCCGTAATCGGTGCCACCATTTCCGGTGAGGTTCCCCACGTGACCTGTGGGATGATGTCCGCTGCGTCCATGACCACCACGCGGTCGAAATGCGCATCAGCATCGCTGACCAGACCATGCCAGGCAACTGCAGCACGCTCCCACATGTCGCCCTTTGGAGCAAAGGGGCGGCCCTTGATGTAATCGAGTGTCGTCTGATCGACAGCGATCAATCCGGCGCGCGCTCCTGCCTCGATCGCCATGTTGCAGACGGTCATGCGACCCTCGACACTCAGGGAGCGGATGGCTTCGCCGCCAAACTCAATGGTGTAACCAGTGCCACCGGCTGTACCGATCTCACCGATGATAGCCAGGACGATGTCCTTGGCGGTAACGCCAGGATTCAGACGCCCATCCACGCGGATAAGCATATTCTTCATCTTGGTCTGCAGCAGACATTGCGTGGCCATCACGTGCTCGACCTCGGAGGTGCCGATACCATGTGCCAGTGCGCCCAGCGCGCCATGGGTGGAAGTATGAGAATCGCCACACACGATGGTCATGCCGGGCAGCGTTGCGCCCTGCTCAGGCCCAACCACATGCACGATACCCTGTCGAATATCATTCATATCCAGTTCGAAAATGCCGAATTCGCGACAGTTGTCGCCCAGCGTCGTCACCTGAATGCGGGATATCGGGTCGCGAATACCTTCCAGCCCCAGACGACGCTCTTCCTTGGTTGTGGGAATGTTATGGTCCGGGGTGGCAAAGTTGGATTCCGCACGCCATGGACGTCGACCCGCAAGACGTAAACCATCAAAGGCCTGCGGTGAGGTCACTTCGTGAATCAGCTGCCGGTCGATATAAATCAGCGCCGTGCCATCCTCACGCTGCTTGACCAGATGAGAGTCCCAGAGTTTGTCGTACAAGGTTTTACCAGTCATAAGAAATTACCACTTCAACAGTCACGATATTAGGTAGAAAAACTATACTCGCCCACACTGCATAACCAAAATGAAACTATTTTATCTATTGCATAGAAATTAGTAATAACGAGTATCAGCCCGGCGCTGCACCGATCAACGGCGTCCCGGATACCACGCCCTGATTTTGCCCACGGTGTCGCAACAAGTGGTCCATCAAGACGATGGCCATCATGGCCTCGGCAATAGGCGTTGCCCGAATACCGACACAAGGATCGTGACGGCCGGTGGTAATCACCTCGACAGGATTGCCGTGGATATCAACGGAACGGCCAGGAATCCGCAGGCTGGAAGTCGGCTTCAAGGCGATACTCGCCAGAATGTCTTGCCCCGATGAGATGCCGCCGAGTATCCCGCCAGCGTTGTTCGAGAGGAAGCCCTCAGGAATCATCTCATCACGGTGCTCTGTGCCTTTCTGCTCGACACAGGCAAAGCCCGCCCCAATCTCCACGCCTTTGACTGCGTTGATACTCATCAGTGCATGGGCAATGTCGGCATCCAGACGATCGAAGACCGGCTCTCCAAGCCCTGCCGGCACCCCGGACGCCACGACATTGATCCGAGCACCAATCGAGTTGCCTTCCTTGTTCAGCGCGGCCATGTAAGCTTCCATCTCCGGCACCTTGGTGGCGTCCGGGCAGAAGAAAGGATTTCTGTCGACTTCATCCCAGTCGAAGCCGTCGATGCGGATCGGGCCAAGCTGACTCATGTAGCCGCGCACCTGCACACCAAACTTCTCAAAGAGATATTTCTTGGCAATAGCGCCAGCGGCAACCCGCATGGCCGTCTCACGGGCAGACGAACGGCCACCGCCGCGATAGTCGCGAAAGCCGTACTTTTGCTGATAAGTATAGTCCGCATGAGCGGGACGGAACTGGTCTTTGATCTTGCCGTAGTCCTTGGAGCGCTGATCGGTGTTCTCGATCAGCAGGCCTATGGGAGTCCCGGTGGTGCGGCCTTCAAAGACCCCGGAGAGAATACGAACCTGATCGGCTTCCTGACGCTGGGTAGTAAACCGGGAGGTGCCGGGCTTGCGCCGATCCAGATCCCGCTGCAGGTCCTCTTCCGTGAGTATCATTCCGGGCGGACAACCATCGACGATGCAACCCAGCGCGGCGCCATGGCTTTCACCAAAGGAGGTGACGGTGAATAGCTTACCAATCGAGTTTCCGGACATCGCTCAATCCTGTGGGTGTATGCACGCCTTGAACCAAGGGCGGCGAATTGTACACCAAAGCATTTCGGGTTACGAATCTGCACACTTTCTCTCTACAGAGCAGAATTGTCGGCCCGGAAACCCTTAATTCAGGAGCAAACGTGCTTCCCGTAACTGGCGTGCCGTCAGCCTGCAAACACCTTCGCCGCCGTTCGCAAATTCCAGCCACAAGAAGGGCACCTGCGGCAACCGCTCCGCCAGAGCCTGCCACGAATAGCCTACTTCCATGATCAGCACCCCATTTTCACTCAGATGTTGGGGCGCCTCGCGCAGGATGCGCAGGGGAATCTCCAACCCGTCGTCGTTGGAAACGAGCCCCAACTCCGGCTCATGGCGATACTCCTCGGGCAATTCGTCGACCTCCTGCCGGGAGACATACGGCGGGTTGGTAACGATCAAATCATAGACTTCGTCAAGACCGTCAAACAGATCAGCCTGAATGACACTCACCCGCCCTGCCACCTCGTGCCGCAGCACGTTCTCCCGGGCCAGCGTCAAGGCATCTTCGGAAATATCAGCCAGACCCACACGCGCATCCGGAAAGGCCACCGCGCAGGCGATGCCGATGCAGCCACTGCCGGTACACAGATCGAGAATCTTGTGCGGTGCAGCGGGCAGCAGCCCGGCAAACTGCTCCACAATCAACTCCGCAAGCGGAGAACGGGGGATCAGCACGCGAGGGTCAACCTTGAACGGCAAGCCGGCAAACCACGCCTCGCCGACCAGGTAAGCAACCGGCAAACGCTCGTCAGTACGCCGCTTCGCCAAAACGCGTATACGTTCCAACTCGCCCCGCGTCACGGGACGAGTCATAATACTGTCATCCTCATCAAATGAGAGGCCAAGCGCGCTGAACACCAGATAGACCGCCTCGTCCCAGGCATTGTCGGTGCCATGCCCATAGAACAGGTCAGCTGCCTCAAACCGTTGCCTCAATTCGTCAAGACAATCTGCCAGCACCATGCTTCCTACCTCCTTCGATCCCATTGCTCTGCCGCCTCGCTACTCCAGCCGCACCACGGCGCCTGCCCGCGGTTCCGGAAAAATTACTTTACCGCACCCCGCCCGATATCGTACGGTAAGCGCCCGATCAACACTCAGGAACAACGTGCTCCCCCATGACCCAGAAAATGGAAAATGCCTACCGGGAAATCATTACTGCCATTGGTGAGGATCTCACGCGTCCAGGCCTCGCAGACACCCCGAAGCGTGCCGCCAAGGCCATGGAATTCCTCATGCGCGGCTATAATCAGAACATCGACGAGGTCATCAACGATGCCTTGTTCCCGTCGACTTCAGATGAAATGGTCATCGTCAAAAACATCGAATTGTACTCGATGTGCGAACACCACATGCTGCCCTTCATTGGTAAATGCCACGTCGCCTACATCCCCCGTGGCAAGGTAATCGGACTCTCCAAGATCGCCAGAATCGTCGACATGTTTGCCCGCCGCATGCAGATTCAGGAAAACCTGACCAAGGAAATCGCCGAGACCATCGTCAGCAAGACTGGCGCAACGGGAGCGGGGGTCATCATCGAGGCACAGCACATGTGCATGATGATGCGAGGAGTAGAGAAACAAAACTCTGTGATGACGACGTCCTGCATGCTGGGCGCGTTCCGCAACAGCCAGAGCACCCGCAACGAATTTCTCTCACTTATCAGCAAGTAGCGACGATTGGCGGATATTTTTCTTTAATATCTACTGCAGCACTAACTCCACACGTTCGGTGCAGGAACCGGTGCCGCAGCCTGGTGCCAGCGGCCCCACGCCCTGCGCGCTGATACGCTCAGCAGCAATTCCTGCTTCTCCAAGTTGCGCGGCAATCAACGCAGCGCGATGCCGTGACCTCTGTACCTGAGTCTCCAAAGAACCTTCAGCGCGAAGGTGCGCCACAACGTACACCCGCAATTGTGGATGCGTCAGAAGAGTCTCGATCAACAGTGCCAGCCCTCTTTCCTCGATCAGCTGATCCTGCCCGTCAAACTGCAACCCCGGCACCACAACCGCGCCATCCTGCTGCAACCTGGCCAGCAGTTCGTCCGAGGTTGAAACTTCAGATGGTTGCTGCTCGGAACGACTGACCCCGGTCAGTGCCAGAATATCCAGATGAGCGAGTACGGTACGATTGCCTCGGGTGATTACGTACAGCGCCGTGTAAATGCCAGGGCTTTCAACATCGGTAGCGCTAGCACTCGCCAGATAGAACTGGTCTGTCTCCGGACCATAGAGAACGCGGTTGGCAAAGAGGTCATTCGCCCAGAAATTGCTGCTGCCACAGGCTCGCCCCTGGCAGCGATACAGTTCGTCGCCGCCAGCCTCCAGCAATTGCGCTGAAAGACGCGCGAAGACGTCGGCACCGCTATAGCCCGCGGGAATCTCGTAGGTGATGCGCGTCAACGCTCCCTGAATGCGCTCCTCACGACCAGCAATGACGCGACCATTGACCCGTTGCAGGCGACCCAGAGCGAGCCTGTAGTTGGTGTCAGCCATTTCT
>CAIRBI010000158.1 GCA_903876785.1 uncultured Gammaproteobacteria bacterium | reverse complement strand
TCGCAATGCCCCGCATGCAGCGGAGATTCGCGGGGCATCAGCACCAGACGGCGGCGCTCCTTGAGCACCACGTCGGCCGCACGAATCAGCAGGTTGTCGGCATAGGAGTGCACGATGGCCGACAAGGATTTCATCGAGCAAGGCGCCACGATCATGCCATCGGTGCGGAACGAACCACTGGCAATAGAGGCCGCCATGTCGTTGATCGGGTGTACGTGATCAGCCAGCGCCTGCACATCGGCCAACGCCCATTGCGTTTCAATGGCGATATTCATACGCGCCGACGGCGTCATGATCAGATGCGTCTCCACCTCCGGCAAAGTCTTCAATATCTCCAGCAGACGAATGCCATAAATCAGCCCGCTCGCTCCCGACATTCCAATCGTTATCCGCATGTTCGTTCCTCACAATCTCTGTCTTCAAGCCCTTTACACACCCAGCGCGCCGTTGCCTTGCAAACAGGCGGCAAGGTAACATCCTGCTTTCCTTTCAACGGTCAGACTAGCAGGTTCTCTCACCATGGCCAAACCAAACCTATTCTATGCACAGTCCGGCGGCGTCACCTCCGTCATCAACGCCAGTGCCTGCGGAGTGATCGAAACTGCCCGTCTGCACAAGGACAAGATAGGCCGCGTGTACGCCGGTCGCAACGGCATCATCGGCGCTCTGCAGGAGGAGCTGATCGACACTGGCAAGGAGCTGGCGGGCACTATCGCGGCGCTGCGTTACACTCCGGCCGGCGCCTTCGGGTCCTGCCGCTACAAGCTCAAGAGCATCGAGGAGAACCGCAGCGAATATGAGCGCCTGATGGAAGTCTTCAAAGCGCATAACATTCGTTATTTCCTCTACAACGGCGGTGGCGACTCACAGGATACGGCCAACAAGGTCGCGCAGTTCAGTATTCAGCAGGGTTTTCCAATTCAGTGCATCGGCGTTCCCAAGACTGTCGACAACGATCTGCCGATTACGGACAACTGCCCCGGCTTTGGTTCAGTCGCCAAGTATGTGGCGGTCTCGATTCGCGAGGCGGGTCTTGATGTGGCCTCCATGTGCGAGAGTTCCACCAAAGTGTTTGTGATGGAAGTGATGGGGCGTCATGCGGGCTGGATCGCCGGAGCGGCTGGACTGGCGGCCGAGCAGGAAGGCGATGCGCCGCATATCATCCTGTTCCCCGAGATCGCCTTCAATCAGAAGAAATTCCTGCAGAAAGTACAGAGCTGCGTGAAGCAGTATGGCTACTGCGCCATCGTTGTCTCGGAAGGTGCCCAGAACAAGGACGGCAGCTTCCTCGCAGATGCGGGCGGCAAAGATGCATTTGGTCATGTGCAACTGGGCGGCGTGGCACCATTCGTGGCCGAGATGGTGAAGAGAGAATTGGGTTACAAGTATCATTGGGCAGTATCCGACTACCTGCAGCGTGCGGCACGCCATATCGCCTCTGCCACTGACGTGGAGCAGGCCTATGCCATGGGTCAGGCTGCGGTGGAATTTGCACTGGCTGGCAAGAATGCGGTGATGCCGACTATCGTGCGCAAGCCCGGGAGGAAATATAGCTGGAGTGTGGGAGAGGCGAAACTTTCCGATGTCGCGAACGTCGAGAAAACCATGCCGCGCGAGTTCATCAGCGAAGACGGTTTCAGCATCACGGCTGCAGCGCGTGCCTACTTCACGCCGTTGATTCAGGGCGAGGATTACCCGCCCTACAAGGACGGCCTGCCAGATTATGCGCGCTTGAAAAAAGTGCTGGTGGAGAAGAAGCTGAAACCTTGGAAAGGCTGAGGCTTAATTGGGTGTGCGTCTTCGAGACGGCGGCGTGAGGTGGCAGGGGGCTTCAGCGACGGACCGCGCCCCTCCGGGGTGCCCTCTCTCCGCAAAAAGCCCAAGG
>CAIRBI010000157.1 GCA_903876785.1 uncultured Gammaproteobacteria bacterium | reverse complement strand
GGACACGAATACTAGAAATGAAAAGGCCGTTAGCGAATACTTACGCTAACGGCCTTGGCATTATTGGTGCGCCCGGCATGATTCGAACATGCGACCCCTTAGTTCGTAGCCAAGTACTCTATCCAGCTGAGCTACGGGCGCGTTGAGGTGGCGAATTATATAGAAATCGACGCCGATGCCAAGCGCTTTTTTCTGATGCCTGGAGTATTTCTGGAAATTCGCGCTTGCATGGTAAGATCGGCCGACTTCTTGCCCTTGCCGCATGGTCGGGGCTGGCATATTTTCACGTCGATTCGATCAGTCAGGTTATGTACTCATGAACAGGCTCTTGCAATCTCTTCCCCTGGTTTTGCTTTCTCTCGGATTTTCAACAGTTTCCCATGCGGATCTGGAGGATGGACTGGCTGCTTATCAGGCACAGGACTTCGCCAAGGCGCTGGTGGAATTTACCGAGGATGCTGAGAAAGGTGTAGCGAAATCGCAGTATTACCTCGGCAGCTTGTATGACAACGGTCAGGGTACCGCGCAGGATTATGTGGCGGCGTATCGCTGGTACGAATTGGCGGCCAATCAGGGCGAAGCGGCCGCTCAGTATGCCGTGGGCACCATGAATTTCTACGGTCAGGGCAAAGACGAAGACTACGGCCAGGCATTGGTGTGGTATGGCAAGGCGGCGGATCAGGGGCATCGGGATTCGCAGTACAACCTCGCGATCATGCATGCCAATGGCTATGGCACCCCACCGGATCTGCCGACAGCTTACACGTGGTTCAAGGCTGCGGCTGAGGGCGGCAACGCCGATGCCCAGTACAACCTCGGCATCATGTATCAGGACGGCGTCGGCACCGAGCCGAATCCGACCGAGTCCACCCGCTGGTTCCTGCAGGCAGCAGAACAGGGCGTTGCGCAGGCGCAGGCGCGTGCCGGAATTGCTTATGCCTCCGGGCAGGGTGTGGAGCGTGATTATCTCAAGGCGCGGGACTGGTTCACGCTCGCGGCCGAGCAAGGCGATGTGCCGTCGCAATCTTTCCTGGGGCGTTTGTTTCTGAACGGGCTGGGCATGGAAGAGCAGGATCTGGTCTCGGCGTATATGTGGTACAAGGTCGCCAACAGCAATGGCGATGTCGAGGCCGCCAAGGTAATCGCCACACTGCGCGGGTACATGAAGCCGGATGAAATCAGCACGGCAGAAAGGCTGGCAAACAGCTGGATCAGTTCACATCGATGAAAAAATATCTTCTCAGCGGCTTACTCAACACGCTCCTGCTGGCGGGGTCTGTCGTGGTCTTCGCACAGCCGGTGGCGGCGCCTGACCTAAACACACAGATCTCGGCAGCCGAGGCTGGCGACAGCGCGGCGCAATTCAACATGGGCAATCGTTATCTCTCCGGCGATGGAGTTATCGCCGATGATTACGAGGCCGCGCGCTGGTTCCGCAAGGCAGCGGATCAGGACAACAACAACGCGCAGTACAATCTTGGCGTGATGTACATGCAGGGCAAGGGCGTGATCGCTGATCTCAACGAGGCCATCACATGGTTCCGTCGCGCCGCAGAACTGGGTGACCCGCCTGCGCAATTCACATTGGCGACGCTCTATGCCAATGGCAAGGGCGTGGCGCAAGACCCTGTGCAGGCGCATCTCTGGTTTACGCTGGCCGCATCGAGCGGAGACCGCGCCGCAGCCGCGAATCTGGTGTTGTATCAGGAGATGATGAGCAACGAGCAGGTCGCAGAGTCGCAGAGTCTGGCCGCCGAATGGATAGAAAAGTTCAACAGCCAGCGCGCGGCTGCCGAAGCGGATGACGATACCGCTGCAAGGCTGCCGTGAGGAGACTGTGATGATGAATTCTTGTCTGCGCGTCCTGGTACTCACCGCGACCTTGGCTGCTCCGGCAGCATTCGCGGATTACGAGGAAGGCGTGACCGCCGCGCAGAATGGTGACTATGCCACTGCCCTGCGTGAGTTCACTGCCGCAGCGGAAACCGGCCTCGATCTCGCCCAATACAATCTGGGAATTCTTTATTATCTCGGTCAGGGTGTCGAACAGAATTATGCAGAAGCGTTGCGCTGGACACTGGCCGCAGCAGAACAGGGCCATGTGAACGCGCAATTCAATCTCGCCTCACTCTATTACTATGGCACTGGCACTGCGGTGGATTACGCGCAGGCTTTGCGCTGGAACCTTGCCGCTGCGCAAGCGCAGCACGCGGGCGCACAGCATTCGCTGGCGAAGATGTATGAACTGGGAGAAGGCACCGAGGTAGATCTGGTGCGAGCGCACTTCTGGGCCAGTGCGTCGCAATACAACGCCAACGCGGAGCAGGACACAGCTGTCAGTGCTGAAGCGATCGCACTGCTGGGCGAGCTCTCGGCAAAGATGACGCCGGAACAACTCAGCGCAGCCCGCAAGACTTTTGCAGAATGGACCATCAGCCGCTGAACGGTGGTTGCCCCAGTGTCAGGCGGCGCTGGCCTGAATGCGCCGCACCATCGCCTGCAGACCACTGCCACGCGTCGGGCTCAGATGTTTGAGCAGATTGAGTTGTTCGAAGTAGGCATTGATATCGAACTGGCGAATCTCCTGCGCCGTCTTGCCGTTGTACGCCGCCAGCACCACGCTGAGTAATCCCTTCACGATGAACGCATCGCTGTCCGCCTGAAAATAGAGCCTGTCGCCCTCCTCACGCTTCAACAACCACACTTGGCTCTGACAACCGCGCACCAGATTTTCATCGCTGCGAAACGCGGGGTCCATGGCGGGCAATTCCTTGCCCAGATCGATGATGTATTTGTAGCGGTCCTCCCAATTATCGAAGAAGGACAAGGCCTCGACGATGTTGTCGGGGGTGATCTCTGTGCCGAATCTGTGAGCCGTCATTTAGAAAAACATCCCGGTTTCGAGTTGCGCTTCTTCGCTCATCATGTCGCGGCTCCAGGCTGGATCGAAGACCAGCTGCACTTTGACCGATTGCACGTTCGGCACCTTTTTCACGCGGTATTCCACGTCTCCCACCAGCACCGGGCCCATGCCACAACTGGGAGCAGTCAGCGT
The DNA here is from genome assembly GCA_903876785.1 of uncultured Gammaproteobacteria bacterium. Taxonomy (GTDB): domain Bacteria; phylum Pseudomonadota; class Gammaproteobacteria; order Pseudomonadales; family Pseudohongiellaceae; genus UBA5078. Next base: position 3,027 of record CAIRBI010000157.1, on the reverse strand, counting down.
CATGTCGATGTCGACACGCCTGGCCTGCTGGTCGACAGCTACCTTGTAGATGAGCCCGAGGTTCACCAGGTCGACCGGAATCTCCGGATCGAACACCGTGCCCAGCGCCTGCCAGACCTGCGCCTCATCGATGAGATCATTCTGCGGGGCGGGGAAACTCAGAGTCTCGGATTGCAGGCCCAGATTGGCGGCATCGGTGCCGTCCACGCGCACCATCTGCCCGTTATAGACGACCGTGTAGTTGCCGCCGAGCGCCTGCGTGATGCTGACGAAGGTGTTCTTCGGGATTGTCAGTGGCGTGCCATCGGGCACGCGGCGGGCGGGACAATCGGCCTGCGCCAGCACCATGCGTCTTTCCATATCAGTTCACGCCGTTCAATTCACGTTGAAACTTTCGCCACAACCACAGTGGTTCTTGGCATTGGGATTGAGGAAGCTCAGCTGCAGATTGACGCCCTCGCGCACCAGATCGATCTTGGTGCCGTTGATGATAGCGAGGCTGTCCTTCGCCACCAGCAGCTCAACATCGTTGCCGAGAGGCAGATGCAGATCGTCCGGCTTTGCCTCAGGCACCAGGTCAACCACATACATGAAGCCGGTGCAGCCACTCTGTTTGACGCTCAGGCGCACCGCGCGCGCCGTGCCGTCCTTGTGGATCTGCTTGCGAAAATGATCGACAGCGGCAGGCGTCACCTGCACGGTGTGTGCGGCGCCGGAAGAGACTCCAGCGCTTTGAATGGGGTCGAAAGACTCAACGCTCATGGGAATATCCTCAACCTTTTACAGTCTGTTAAACAAGAAATTGTCTGGCCTTGTCGAGAGCCAGAAACAGCCGATCCACGTCTTCAAACGTATTGTAGAAACTGAAACTCGCGCGCACCGTGCCAGGTAAGTGGTATTGATCCATGATCGGCTGCGCGCAATGATTGCCAGTGCGCACCGCCACGCCCTGCTGGTCGAGCAGAGTGCCGACATCGGCCGGATGCACACCTTCCAGAATAAAACCCAACACACTCGCCTTATGGCTGGCCGTGCCGACCAGCCGCAGGCCAGGCACTTGTGCCGCCTTCTGCTGTGCGTATTCCAGCAGAGCCTGCTCATGGCGTGCCGCACCTTCACGATCCAGTGCCTGCAGATAATCGATGGCAGCACCGAGACCGATAGCACCGGCGATGTCCGGCGTACCAGCCTCGAATTTGTAGGGTAGCTGGTTATACGTCGTGCCCGCAAAACTCACCGACTCGATCATCTCGCCGCCGCCCTGGTACGGAGGCATCGCCTCCAGAATTTCGCGGCGCCCGAAGAGCACGCCGAGCCCGGTCGGACCAAAGAGTTTGTGTGCGGAGAAAACGTAGAAATCACAATCCAGCGCCTGCACATCGACCGGCCAGTGTCCGACAGCCTGAGCACCATCCACAAGTACCAGCGCTCCTGCGGCGTGCGCCAGGCGCACGATCTCGGCCACCGGGTTGATGGTGCCCAGCGCGTTGGAGACATGCCCCACCGCGACCATGCGCACCCGTGCATTCAACATGGTGGCGAACGCCTGCATATCCAGCGTGCCCGTGCTGTCCACAGGAATTGCTTCGACCGTGGCGCCACGTTCGGCGGCGATCATCTGCCATGGCACGATGTTGGAGTGGTGCTCCATCGCGGAAACAAGTATGCGGTCGCCGGGTTGCAGCGTGCTGCGTCCCCAGCTGGCAGCAACCAGATTGATGGACTCGGTAGTGCCACGGGTCCACAAAACCTGCTTCGCGTCAGGTGCGTTTATGAAACTCGCCACCTTGCTGCGCGCACCCTCAAAACCTGCGGTGGCACGATCACTCAGCGCGTGGGCGCCACGATGCACATTGCTGTTGTCGCAACGGTAATAATGCGCGATGGCTTCGATCACACACTCCGGCTTCTGCGTCGTCGCGCCGTTATCCAGATACACCAGCGGATGCCCGTTCACGTGTTGCGCCAGAATCGGGAAATCGCTGCGTACACGCTCTACGTCGAACTTTTCTGCAACCCGTGTCGCTGGCTCGCTACTCACTGTGTACACAGCAGGCTCCTCGCTCATGAAAGATCCGTGGCGGTGCCGAACAGAATCGCCAGATGGTGATGCAGATAGTCGCGCACCTCGGCACGCGGCAGTTCCTGCAACAGCTCGTTGATGAAACCGAAGCTGAGCATGGTGCGCGCCTTTGTCTTGGAGACGCCTCGGCTCTGCAGATAGTACATGGCGGTCTCGTCGAGCTGGCTGACCGTGGCGCCGTGCGTACACTTCACATCGTCTGCGTAGATTTCCAGTTCCGGTTTGGTGTCGACTTCGGCCTTGTCTGAGGTCAGCAGATTGCGATTACTCAGTTCCGCCAGCGTCTTCTGCGCGTGCGGATGAATCAGGATGCGGCCATTGAAGACTGCACGCGCGCTATCGCTGATGATGCCACGGAACACTTCGCTGGTGGTGCAGTGCGGCGCCCAGTGCTCCACATTGGTGTGGTAGTCGACGAGCTGATTATTACGCGGCAGATAAACGCCATTGAGCGCAGCATGAGCACCGGCACCACGATGGTTGATCTGGAAGTCCAGACGCTTGAGCTGGCTGCCTTCGGCAAGCGTGAAGCCTCGGTAGCGCGCGTCGCGCTGCAGATCGATGTGGACGCCGCCGATGTGAATCTGCTGCTCCTGCTCCAGGTTGATGCGATAGTGCTGCAACTCGGCATTGGCGCCGATGCTGACCTCCGTGAGGCTGTTCACGAAGCTGTTTTGCGCTTGCGCGTCGGAGACAAAATGTTCGATAAGCTCAGCCTTGGCATTCTCCTCAAGCACCACCAGAAGGCGCTGATTGACGATCACCGGCTCGGCATCGGGAGTCGACACGTGCACGATATAGACTGGCTTGTCGAGAATGACATTGCGCGGCACGTGCAGCAGCACGCCGTCCTGCACCCAGGCATTGCTGAGCGATGCGAACAGATGACGCTCGGTATTGACGATGCGTCCGAGGTGTTTTTCGATGAGCGCGCGCTGGGGTTC
>CAIRBI010000156.1 GCA_903876785.1 uncultured Gammaproteobacteria bacterium | reverse complement strand
GCATAAAGGCCCGCCCGCGATTGAGGCACGCGCTCGGCATGATCGCGGGCAGGGCCTTTATGCCCTTTGGGTACGCTCCCACATCTCACTGCACCGACACCGGTGGCAGCGGCGACAACTCGCCAAACATGTCCATGGTGGGCAGATCCGGCTTGAACTGCTGGTGACAGCTCTCACAGACTTCCACCAGATCATCCCCCACCCGTGCGATCTGCGCCAAGTCGCGGTCACGCGCAGCAGTCACCCCGCGCGCACCGACCTGGCTGAGTTGCGCGGCATATTCGCGCCACTGCGGGTTGGCTGTCCAGGCGGCGTCCAGCGGTCCGGTGCCGGGGATCTGCAGGAGTGCGCCGCCCACCTCGATCTGATAGGCCAGTCGTTCCAGTTCGCGCCACTCGCGATCCGTGCGCGGGTTGCGCCACGCAGCAATCCAGATCGGATCGGCGGCATGATTGACCAGTGCCACCATCAATTCGTTATGACTGATCGGCAGCAGCGGGCCAGCCTGTGCGGTGACGTTGCGGTCGTTGTCCTGCACGTTGATGCAGCCACTGAGGCCGAGCAACAACGCGCTGCCCAGAAGGCACTGTTGGAGACGTGATGACGCGAGGGGGGATGAGTGCAACATGACAGAGTCCTTGAGTTAGACGTGTCTCTGAGTATGAACGCTCGGCGAGGAGCAGGGCAAGCCCATTGTGATTGTGTGCCTTTACCTGTGGGAGCGTGCCTTGTGGGAGCTTGCCTGCAAGCGATTAAGCTCCGTGCCGAATCGCGTGCAGGCACGCTCCCACAGATCAGGCGTATTCGGAGTTACTGGCACTGTCGACACAAACCACTTATCTCGATGGTTTCGTCGTTCACTTTGAAGCCGATTTTTCTGGCGTTGGTATCGATCATGGCGGTAAGCACTTCGTCGTCCAGTTCGGCGACGACACCGCAGTCTTCGCAGATCATGAACTGCCCCTGATGACGGCGGCCTGGCTCTCCACAGCCAATATAGGCATTGAGGGACTCGAGTTTGTGAACCAGCCCGGCCTCCTGCAGAAAGTCCAGCGTCCGGTACACGGTCGGCGGTGCCGGCCGGTCATGAGTCAGCGCCAATTGTGCCAGCAGCTCATAGGCCTTGACCGGTTTGTGGCTGGACCACAGCAGTTCGAAGACCGTGCGCCGCAGCGGCGTGAAGCGCTCGCCACGCTGTGCACAGACCCGCTCGGCCTCGCGCAGGGCATCGGCCATGCAGTGGCCATGGTCGTGTTCGTGCGGCTCGAAGTCCTGGATCACAATGTTGTCGGGCATTCGGTCGCTCCTGAAGGTGTCGCACACAGCGTAACAAATTTCAGGGTTGAGCCGCCACTGCGGCAATGTGGGAGCGGGCCTGCCCGCGATTGAGATTTGCACTGGATCAATCGCGGGCAAGGCCCGCTCCCACACGCGAAATTGGGAAATTTGGGGTAAGGAAGTTTCAGCTGAAGGTGATTCCGGCCGTGGTGCCGACGCCGACTTCGCTGTCGATGCTGATCCGCCAGCCCAGGCGGTCGCAGATGCGTTTGACGAGGTTCAGGCCCAGGCCCGTGCCGCCCGATTTGCTGCTGACCGTTCTCTCGAATATGGTCGCCAGCTGCTCGGCACCGATGCCTTCGCCCGTGTCGCTGATGGTGATGTGCCGCTCGTCGATGCGGATGGCAATCTGTCCGGCGGGGGTGTGTTCGATGGCATTGCGCAGCAGATTGCCCACGGCGATCTGCACCAGACTCTGCGGGTGCGCGAGGATCGGCGCCGCCGCGAAGTCCTTGACCACGGCAAGGTGCTTGTACTGCAGCGCCGCACTGCTGTCTTCCAGCAGACTCTCGACGATCCTGACCAGATCGGCGGGCGCCCCCTGATCGATCTGATTCCCTTCCTCGCGGGAGAGGAACAGTGTCGCCTCGATGAACGCCAGCATGTCGCGGCAGGCACGGCGAATGCGCTCCAGCGCCCGCAGCGAGGGGGCCGACTGCGGATTGGCGGCCAGCACGTCCACCGCCCCCATCATGACCGACAGCGGCGTGCGCAGCTCATGACTGGCCGACGCGGTGAAGGAACGCTCCCGTTCCACGAAGCGGTCCAGCCGCTCCAGATACTTGTCAAAGGCCGCCGCGATCTGTCCGATCTCGGTGCCCTGATAGTCCTCGCCGATGCGCACCTCGTGCTGCCCCGGTTGAATCTCCGTCAGCCGCCGGCTCAGCTGCTGCACCGGCGCGAGAATCGCCCGCGACGCACTCAGGCCCATGACGATGGCGGCGACCAGCACGATCAGCAGGCCATATACCAACATCAGCAACACCGCGTGCTCCTGATCCTCCCACTCGGTGACGTCGTAAGTGAGATAGGCAGGCCGCCCGCGCCACTCGCCGACCTCCACCTGATAGATACCCTCGGCGGTGCTGATGCTGTGATGGGAGCCAACAGGCAGGCGCGTAATCGCGGCCGGGAGGACGGCAACTTCGTCATTGACGTAAAACTTCCAGCCGGGGAAAAGGTGCTCCGGGTGATAGTCATTGCGCTCCAGTTGCCCGAGCAGATCCTCGAACTGGGCAGAAACCATGTCGCCGAAGATGACTGCCTCTAGGCGTGCCTTGATGAACAGCACCCCTCCTGCGAACAGCGCGCTGGTGATGGTGACGATCACAACCAGAGCGATCATGATGCGGGTTTTCAGGCTGGCCTTGAGCATAGAGTTCAGATCTTCGCGAGCCGGTAACCCGCGCCATGAATGGTGTGAATGAGTTTTTCCGCAAACGGTTTGTCGACGACAGTGCGCAGATTGTAGATGTGCGTGCGCAGCACATCGTTGTCCGGCAGGGTGTCGCCCCACAGATGGTCCTCCAGCTCTTCACGCGATACCACGCGGTGCGAGTTCGCCATCAGCATCGCCAGCAGCTTGCGCTGGGTCGGGTTCAACTCCAGCGGTTGCCCGGCGCGCACGGCACTGAGAGTCTCCGGGTCGTAAGTCAGATCAGCCACCTTGAGCTGCCGCTCCTGAGCGTGCTGCCCGCCGCGCTTGAGCAGGGCCTGCAGACGCACTTCCAGCTCCTGCACCGAGAACGGCTTGACCAGATAATCGTCGGTGCCCGCCTCGAAACCCTCCAGTTTATCGCTCAGCTGATCGCGGGCGGTCAGCATGAGCACCGGCGTAAACACTCGCTCCACACGCCGCAGACGCCGGCACAGCTCCATGCCGTTGAGGCCGGGCAGCATGATGTCCAGCACGATGACATCGTAGCGCTCAGTGGTGGCCAGCTGCAGACCTGACGGCCCTGTCGCCGCGAAATCCAGGATGTGCCCCTTGGGTTCGAGGTAATCCGCGATGTTGGCGGCGATGTCCCGGTTATCTTCGATGACGAGTATTTTCAATTTGGTCCTCTCTTTCGCACCCTCTCTCCTTCAACCTCGCGGCACTCTCGCAGTTAGCCATGATCCATGTCAAAAAAAAGTAAACCCCGGGTTTGACATAATTTTCACAGACGCCGTCCTAGAATCCATTTCAACATCGGTCTCATGGGTTATCCAAAGGTGAACCACATCCACAACTGTTCAACACGTCTCGTGCTCCTGCTCGGCCTGCTCCTGCCCGGCGCGGCTTTGCAGGCGCAGCATCCCGATCACACGCCCGTCACCAGAAGTGCCGCGGTGAACTTCGCCAGCATTCTGGAGCAGACGCTGCAGCAATCGCCGGAATATCTGGAAATTGCCGCGCGCGACGCCGAGGCGCAGACCCAAGGGGACCTCGGCCGCAGCTGGATCGCCGGACGTCCCAGCCTGCAGGTCGACCTGCTCGACGACAGCCTGCAGAGCAATCTCGGCCAGAGTGAACTGACCTATGGCATCGAACTGCCCCTGTGGCGTCCCGGCGAGCGCCGCGACCGTCAGGCGCTCGGCCAGCAATATGAGGAACAGGCGCAGGCCTGGCAGGAATACTTCCGCCTGGCTGTCGTCGGGCGCCTGCGCGACAGCCTCGTCGCCATTCACGAAGCCGAGGTGTTCCTGGAAGTCGAACAACAAGCCAGCGCCGACGCACGGGAACTGGTGAGCATCGTCGAGCGGCTCTATGGTGCTGGCGAGGTGGCGGAACGCGAACTGCTGCAGGCAAGAACGCTGCTGCTGCCCCAGCAACGCAGTGAACTGGACGCCGAGGCAATGCTGGTGGATGCGCAACGCGCCTACTCCGTGCTGACCGGCCTGACCGTGATGCCGGAGACACCCTGGGCCGAGCCGCAGGCCCCTGATGCCGAGATCGATGCCACTCATCCCCAGTTGCGCTTCATGCAGAGCGAAATTGACCTGGCTCAGGCCAACGTCGACAGAGCACAGACAGAGGCGCGCGGCAGCCCCACGGTCACCCTCGGCTCACGCCGCGAGAAGCCGGGCACCATCTCGGCCCGCCAGGACTCCCTCGCTCTCTCCGTCAATATTCCCTTCGGCGGCAAGTCCTTCGTGTCTGCTGCAGGCAGCGCCGCGCGCCGCGACAAGGTCGATGCCGAGGTGCAATACCTGACAACACTGCGGGAAATGAATCTGCAACTGCACGAGATAGAGCACGAGCTGTTCATCATCGGCGAATCCATGCCCCTCAGTGAGCAGCACACCGACATGAGCACCCGCCAGTGGGAGATGGCCAGAACCGCCTTCGAGCTGGGCGAGACCGACCTGAGTCAGGTCGTCATCGCCATGCAGCAGGCCCGTGCCAGCGCCCGCGAACTGCAATCCCTGACTCTGCGCCAGCAGCGCCTCACCATCGAATTCAATCAGATCCTCGGAGTTCTGCCATGACCACATCCTTCCGTCTGCCTGCCATCCTGTTGAGTCTGAGAGTGCTGGGGGTATTGGGAGCGCTGTGCTCCCCTTTGCACGCCCAGTTACAAGCCCAGGAAATCATCCCCATCGACGCCGAAAACATCGGCCGCATGGGCATCATCTTCGCCCCCGTGCGCGTCGTGGACAGCAGCGCCGGTGCGCGCTTTCCCGCCACGGTGATCCACTCACCCGCCGCCGTCGCGACAGGCGTGGCGCTCTACCCCGGTATCCTCAACGAGTGGCTGCACAGCGTCGGTGACAGCGTCGAGAGCGGCGCCGTGCTCGCGAGCATCCGCAGCCCGGAGATCCTGCCGGTGCAGAATGAATGGATCGCGGCCGTCACGGAGCTGGAGAGCGCCCGCTTCGAACAGGGCAAGGACGACACGCTGTTCGCTCAGGGCGTGATCTCCAGGCAGCGTCTGGACCAGACCAACAGAGCATTGCAACAAGCTACTTTCGCCGAGCAGGCGGCGCGCGCCAGCCTGCAACAGGCCGGCTTCAATGCCGCGCGCCTGGATGCCCTGCGTCAGAACGCCACCGGACTGGGACTGTTCTACATCACTGCTCCCGCTGCCGGTGTCCTCGCCCAGCGTGGCGTGCAGACCGGCGGCGTGGTCGAGGCCGACCACCCCATTGCCACTGTCAACGGCAGCGATAACCGCTGGGTCAGCGCTCATGTTCCTGCGCGAGCCGCACTCGGTCTGGTGACCGGGCAGCCCCTGAGTGTCGTCGGCAGCGCCGAACAGCTGACGCTGCGGCAGATCGACAGCGTGGTCGACAGCCGCGACCAGACCATCGAGCTGCTGGCCGAATTCGCTGGCAGCACCAGCAGCAGTGTTGGTCAGATCATCTCCGTAATCCTGCCACCCAATGGCGACGGCGTGCTGATCCCCGACCGCGCCGTCGTCCACAGCGGCAATGAAACCACCGTCTACGTGCGCGCCGCTGGCGGCGTCGAGGCGCGGGTGCTGCCACTGACCTCCATCGGCGCGGACTATCTCGCCCGCAGCGGCGTGACGGCCGGTGAAGAAGTGGTGATTCAGGGCACGGCCGTCATCAAAGGCATTCAACTGGGCCTCGGCGGAGACGAATGATGCTGACCTCCATCGTGCAATCCGCACTCAGTCAACGCCTGATGGTGTGCCTGCTATCCCTGCTGCTGATGGGCTTCGGCGTGCGCGCCCTGCTTGACCTGCCCATCGACGCCTTTCCCGACATCTCGCCGACCCAGGTGAAGATCATCATCAAGTCTCCCGGCATGACGCCGGAGGAAGTAGAGTCATTGATCACCCAGCCGGTGGAAGTGGAACTGCTCGGCATTCCCTTTCAGTCCATGCTGCGGTCGATCTCCAAGTACGCCCTCAGCTCGATCACCATCGACTTCGACGACGGCACGGACATCTATTGGGCGCGTCAGCAGGTCACCGAACGCCTGAACAGCGTGTGGGGCAATCTGCCACTGGGCATCAGCGGCGGCCTCGCCCCCATGAGCACTCCCTTAGGCGACATGTTCATGTTCACCGTCGACAACGACGCGCTGACGCTGGAAGAGAAGCGCTTCCTGCTCGACTGGACCATCCGTCCGGCCCTGCGCACAGTGCCCGGCGTCGCTGATGTCAACGCGCTTGGCGGTTTCGTCCGCACTTATGAAGTCGCACCACAGCGTGAGGCGATGGCGGCCCTGGGCGTGCGCGCACAGGACATCATCGCGGCGCTGGAGGCTAACAACCGTAACGACGGCGCAGGCCGCATCGATCAGGGCGAAGAGGCCATCCTCGTGCGCGTCGCCGGAGCCATCAGCGGACTGGAAGATATTGGCAACACCCTCGTGCCCAGCGCCAGCGGGACACAGATTCGTCTGGCCGACGTCGCGACCATCAGCACGGGCTCGATGGAGCGCTACGGTTCAGTGACCGCCGACGGTGCCGCGGAGGTGGTGCAAGGGCTGGTGATCGGCCTGCGTGGCGCCAACTCACGGGATGTGGTCGCCGGCGTACAAGCGAAACTGACGGAGCTGGAGAACGCGCTGCCGGAAGGCACGTCGATCAATGTCTTCTATGACCGCACCGTGTTGATCGAAACCGCCGTCGGCACTGTGTCCAACGCGCTGATCGAGGCCGTGGTGCTGGTGGTGATTCTGCTTGGACTGTTCCTCGGCAACGTGCGGGCGGCGCTGACAGTGGCGGTGATCCTGCCACTGTCTGCACTGTTCACTTTCCTGATGATGAGCATCATGGACATGTCCGCCAACCTCATGAGCCTTGGCGGATTGGTGATCGCGATCGGCATGCTGGTGGATTCGTCGATCGTGATCGTCGAGAACATCGTCTCCTCGCTCGCCGAGCAGAAGCCGGGTTCGCGCAAACTGCCGAAGCTGCACATCGTCTACCGCGCCGTGCGTGACGTGGCGGTGCCGGTCACCTCGGGCATTGCCATCATCATCATCGTGTTCCTGCCGCTGCTGACGCTGGAAGGACTGGAGGGCAAGCTGTTCGGCCCGGTCACGCTCACCATCGTGTTCGCGCTGCTGGGTTCACTGGTGCTGTCGCTGACCCTGATTCCCGTCGTCGCCTCGTATTTCGTCAAGGCCGATGCGCATGAAGACCCGTGGCTGAGCCGCAACCTGACCAGACTCTATCAACCTTTGCTGCACAAGGCACTGGCGAAACCGGCGCTGGTGCTGGTGCTGGCCGGTACGTTGCTGGCCACCAGCGTGGTGGTGTTTCCGCTGGTGGGCAAAACCTTCATGCCTACCATGGACGAGGGCGACATCCTGATTCAGATCGAGACCATTCCCTCCATCAACCTGGAAACCAGCACCCGCCTCGTGCAGTCGGTAGAGCGGGCGCTGATCGAGCAGGTGCCGGAGATTCGCCGCATCGTCTCGCGCAGTGGTTCCGATGAACTGGGGATGGACCCGATGGGCCTGAACGAGACCGACATGTTCCTGCAGCTCAAACCGCAGGAAGAGTGGCGCGTGGCCACCAAGGCCGAGCTGGAGGAACATCTGCGCGCGGTCATGGACCAGTTCGTGGGCCTTAACTACGGCTTTACGCAACCGATCGACATGCGCGTCTCCGAGATGCTCACCGGCTCACGCGGCGACGTGGCAATCAAACTGTTCGGTCAGGATCTCGATGTGCAGAATGACTTCGCGCAGCAGATTACCGCCTTGATCGAGAGCATCGATGGCAGCATCGACACCATCGCCACTCTCAACGAGGGTGCGCAATATCTGCAGATCACGGTGGATCGCGCCATGGCCGGCAGGCTGGGCCTGAATGCCGAAGAGCTGCAGACGCGTCTGCGCGCCGAGATCGAAGGTCTCAATGTCGGCAGCGTCATCGAAGGCAGCGCCCGCGTGCCGCTGATGCTGCGCTACGAAAAGATCAGTGGCGACGGACTGGCGCAGCTGGCCAACAGCTTCGTGGATCTGCCCAATGGCGAGGTGATTCCGCTGGCCGAGGTCGCCAGCATCGAGCGCGTCGAAGGACCGATCATCATCTCCCGCGAACGCGGCCAGCGCTTCACGGTGATTCGTACCGATGTCGAAGGGCGCGACCTGGTGGGCTTCGTGGAAGAGGCGCAGGCGCTGATCGCCAGCACGCTGACACTGCCGGACGGTTACGCGCTGGAGTGGGGCGGCGAGTTCGAGAACCAGCAGCGCGCGGCTGCACGGCTCATGCTGGTGGTGCCGCTGGCGCTCGCGCTGATCGCGCTGCTGCTGTTCCTGACTTTCCATTCCGTAAAGCAGACGCTGATCATCCTCTCGAACATTCCGTTCGCGCTGACTGGTGGACTGATCGCGTTGTGGGTGACGGGTGAATTTCTTTCGGTGCCCGCGTCGGTGGGCTTCATCGCGTTGCTCGGCATCGCGGTGCTCAACGGCGTGGTGATGATGTCGTACTTCAATCAGTTGCGGGCACGGGGACTGGCGATTGCCACTGTCGTGACGCAGGGCGCCGTGCGACGTCTGCGCCCGGTGATGATGACCGCCAGTATCTGCGCGTTCGGCCTGGTCCCGCTGCTGCTGGCCACCGGCCCTGGCTCGGAGATTCAGCGGCCGCTGGCCATCGTGGTGATCGGCGGGCTGATCAGTTCGACCCTGCTCACGCTGTTTCTGCTGCCCATCATTTACAAGGCTTTCCACAAACCGCTAAGCGAGTCGGGTGATCTATGACAACCAACACTGTCACGAATGGCAGCTTCCCTGCTGTCACATTCAAGAATGGCACATTGCTGGTGCTGAACATATCGCCGGAGCTGGAAGAGGATCTGGTGGATTATCTGCTGGGGTTGGAGGGCGTGGAGGGTTTCACGTCCTATCAGGTCTACGGCCACGGCGAGCACGGCACTCTCTCGTTACGCGAACAGGTGACCGGGCGCCGCCGCCGCATGCAGTATGAAATCATGTTGCCGGAAGACGGGGTGGCGGGGTTACTGAAAGGCTTGCGAGAGGATGTAGGCACCGATGTTGTGTACTGGCAGCATCCGCTGACCAACTTTGGCAGACTGAGCTGATCTCGCTTTAAACCTGTGGGAGCGGGCCTTGCCCGCGATGAATTTCCCGCTAATCATCGCGAGATC
>CAIRBI010000155.1 GCA_903876785.1 uncultured Gammaproteobacteria bacterium | reverse complement strand
GTGAATACCGTGAGAAAATGCCAGGTGCCCCTTTTCACGGCGCGCGGGGTTGAACTCCTCAGGCTCCGCAAAAAGCACCGGATCACGATTGGCCGCACCGATGTCGATGAGCACGGTGTCGCCGCTGCACAGGGCCGTGCCTTCGACCAGCACGGACTTCGTCACTCGACGGCTGATGAACTGAATCGGCGGGTCGAAGCGCAGCGTTTCTTCAATCACCGACCCGATGAGAGATCGATCCTCGCGCAGTGCTGTCCACAGAGCTGGCCTTGTCGAGAGCAAGTGCAACAGATTGCCCAAGAGGCTGGCTGTGGTCTCGTTGCCAGCAATCATCAAAGTGACACAAAAATTCAGCAACTCCAGTTCATCGACACCAAGAGCGAGCAGGTGGCCGATCACATCATCCGCAGGTTGCTGTCGCTTCGTTCGAATCTGACAACGGAAGAATTTGTGCAGCTCCACGAACGCTTTGCGCCCGAGCAGTGCTGGCCCTTCTCCGTCCCCATGGCCCACCGCCTGCTCTGTCCAGCGCTTGAACTCGTGCGACGCAGAGTCCGCCACGCCCAGCAGCCGATTGATCACCCGCATCGGGATTGGCAACGTCAGGGTCTGCACGATGTCGATGCCAACATCACTATCAATATCAACACCAGCGGCAGGATAGCCACTCAGCACGCTATCGACTTCCTGTGCGATCCAACCGCGCAGATTTTCCAGCCGACTGCTGATGAATTCTTTCTGAATCAACGCCCGCAACCTGCTGTGCTCGGGCGGGTCCTGACAGAAGAGCACGAAACTGTAGCCAAGGCTGTCTGCCGACGTGGTGAGCGGCCTTGCAGAGGAGAAGGTCAACCGGTCCAGCAGAATTCGTCTGGCTTCACGATAGTGGCTGACAATGAGGGTATGCGGCGCGTCCCTGTTCAACATAATCACATCCTGTGATCTTGAGTATTGGTTATACTGAGCTGGTACCAGGAGTATAGATCAAAAGGAAGCACACACATGCCACTGCAGGTGTCCCTCAATGTTGCCATCCCCGACGACGAGATCGAGCTGAGCGCGATCCGCGCGCAGGGTGCGGGCGGCCAGAACGTGAACAAGGTGTCGACGGCGATTCACTTGCGCTTCGACATCAACGCCTCGTCGCTGCCCTTTTTCTACAAACACCGGCTTCTCAACCTGCGCGACAGCCGCATCACCCGCGAGGGTGTCGTTGTCATCAAGGCACAACAGCACCGCACGCAGGAACAGAATCGCGACGACGCGCTGCGGCGTCTGCAGGAATTGATTCGCGAGGCCAGTGTGGTGCGCAAATCCCGCACGCCGACGAAGCCCACCAAGTCTTCGCAGCGCAAGCGCGTCGAGGGCAAAGTGCTGCGCGGCAAAACGAAAGAGTTGCGGGGGCGGGTGGGGGACGATTAGGTGACTTTTAGGGGATCGTGAACCGCGCCCACCTGAGCGGGCACGGGAGTCAACAGAGTCGGGGCTGCTCGTGAAGAGTTACTCCAGCACCCTGCCTGGAATATCGATGCGACGGGTGCGGCCGAGATCATCAATCGCGACGTAAACGAATTCGCCTTCGGCCACTTTGCGCTTGCCATGGTTGGTCAGCGAATTGGAAATCCACACTTCGATGTTGACGTGCATGGAACTGCGCCCGATCTCGCCCATCTCGGCGTAGCAGCTGACTATCGAACCCACGCTGACAGGAGAATGAAACGCCACGTTGTTCATGGCGACGGTGGCACTGCGTCCGCGGCTCACCTGTTTGGTGGCGATGCCTGCGGCGAGGTCCATCTGCGACACCAGCCAGCCACCGAAGATGTCACCATTGGCATTGGTGTCTTTGGGCATGGCGAGAGTCTGCAGCGCCAGTTCTCCCTTCGGATGTATTTCTTTAGTTTGCTCTTCCTGTTGCGAACCCATGCGGGCCTCCTGCGGTACTGATCTGAAAATCGAAGATGAAAATGGAAATTGGCCACGGCAGGTTAGCACATCTGCCCTTCTCGAGGACACGCTTGCGCCTGCCTTTGGCCATCGCCGCGCAAAGCGGGTTAAAATGCCCGGCCTGCGTAATGCCCGGAAGCCGCTAAATTGATCGACAATTGTCTGATGGAAACGCCCATGCCCAGCCATGATTCACGCACCAACCCGTCCTCCGGCGCCACTGCAAACCTTGTGCAGGCGGAGCCTCTGATACTTTCCTTGATAGCCGGTTACCGCAACGATGGCGAGCCCGTGCTGGAGAAAATTGTCGTGGAGGCATTAACGCCTGCAAGCAAGGAGTACCGTCTGCTCAAATCCCCGGCGTTTGTGCGCAGCCTGGCCGCGGGTGACAGAATTCGTTTTCCAGCGGACAATGCGGCGGGTTATGAACTGACCAAGCGCAGCGGCAACCTGTGCATCCGCGTGCTGCGCAAGGAAGGCATCGAGGACGTCGCCAACACCTTGAGCCCGGAGCTGGAGTTGCTCGATGGCACTCTGGATCTGCAGTCCCCGCGCGTGCTGGTCTACAGCATTCACGTCTCCATCGGTTTCCAGAACATCGAGATTCTGCTGGATCGTGTGATCGGGCAGTTTCCGGGGACGGTCTGGTACTATGGCAACGTCTACGATCCGGCCGACGGCGTGACGCCGCTGGACTGGTGGCAGGAATTCCTCGCCCCGGTATGATCGACACGCCGGCCCCCGATTCGCATCTCCGCTATGAGGCACCACCATGTTAGTTGTCATCTCGCCGGCCAAGTCGCTGGACTACGAGACCCCGGTCAGGACTCGCAAGTTTACGCAGCCCGATTTCCTGCAGGATTCGCAGCAGCTGATCGACAATCTGCGCCAGCTGTCCTCAGCACAGGTCTCCGAACTGATGTCCGTCAGCACCGCGCTGGGCGATCTCAACCACGCACGCTTCAACAGCTGGCAGCTGCCCTTCGACAAACACAACGCCAGGCAGGCGTTGTTCGCCTTCAAGGGCGACGTCTATCTCGGACTCGATGCGCCGTCGCTGTCCAGTGACGACATCAACTTCGCGCAACAGCATCTGCGAATACTCTCCGGGCTCTATGGGTTATTGCGCCCGCTCGACCTGATGCAACCCTATCGGCTGGAGATGGGCACCGCGTTGAAAGTGTCAGGTGCCACTTCGCTCTATGGCTTCTGGGGCGACCGCATCACCGAGGCGCTCAACGCCCAGCTCAGCCTCGAAAGAAAGCCACTGCTGGTGAATCTGGCGTCCAATGAATACTTCCACGCGGTTAACAAAAATCGCCTCGCAGCCGATGTTATCAGCCCGGTATTCAAGGATTTCAAAGGCGGACAATACAAGCTCATCAGTTTCTTCGCCAAGCGTGCACGCGGTTTGATGACGGCCTGGATCATCAGGAATCGATTGCGCAAACCGGAGGATCTGCTGGCCTTCAATGTCGACGGGTACCGCTACAGCGAGAAAGATTCCAGCACGAATTCTCCCGTGTTTCTGCGCAACCAAGACGAGTGAACACCGCATGAACAAGAGTATCGGCAACGACGAGATGTCAGCGTCCGCCTGTCAGGAGGCCTGATTCGTGGAGCTTCCCTTCAGTCAGTCCTGTGAGAACAACAAAGATCCGATTCTGGCGGTGCTGCAGAGGCATTTTGCGGCCGATGAGCGCCGTCAACCCTTGCGCGTTCTGGAAATTGCCGGCGGCACCGGACAGCACGCGGTGCACTTCACCACGCACATGCCGTGGCTGCGTTGGCAGAGTTCAGATGTTCCAGAGCAGATCGAGACGCTGAACATTCGTCTGCGCGCCGCCGCGCAAGCCAATCTACCGCTGGCGTTGCCACTGGACGTCACACAGCAGGATTGGCCTGTGGACTCATTCGACGCGGTCTTCACCGCCAACAGCCTGCACATCATGCCGGCCTCAGCTGTTGCGGAATTTTTTCGACGGTTGAACTCTGTTATCAAAGACGGAGGGCACCTGTGCATATATGGTCCGTTCAAATACGGAGGCGACTTCACGACTCCCAGCAACGCGCAGTTTGACCTGCAGCTGAAGAGCAGAAATCCCGCGAGCGGGATCCGCGACTTCGAGTGGGTGAACGAACTGGCGAGCGAGGCCAGCCTGACGCTTCTGGAGGACAACGCCATGCCTGCCAATAATCAATTGCTGGTATGGAAAAAATAGGCGCGGTTCTTCAATCAAACCCGCCGAATTGATTGACGAAAGCGCTGTCGATGCCTGCAAGCGGGTGCTAGCCTGTTCGCATGTTTCAGTGCTGGAGATCCCCATGCAAGAGCCCGAAGTACGCGAACCTGACGCAAATAAACCCGATGACGACCCGGTGCAATTGCGTCTTGTCAAAGCGGCCCTCGACTGCTTCCTGGCGGACGACTACGCCCGTGTCACCACCCGGCTGATCGCCGAGCGCGCGAATGCCAATGTCTCCATGATTCGGTATTACTTCGGCAGCAAGGAGGGGCTCTACGAGGAGATGGAGCGCCCCATGGATGCCGCCTTTCTCGATAGGCTCGCCGCGTTCAACGGTCATCTGTTCAGCGCCGGCCTTGCATCCACCACGACACCATCTTGATCAACTGAAGCTAATCGAAGAGGATTTACCGCCCCCATGTCGAACCCCACTCTCCAGAAAAATGCCGGCGCCGTACGCCGCTTCGCCCGCCTGATGCGCTTCGCGAACTGGCTGCAGAATATTCCCAACAAGATGACGCCACCGCCCTTCCGTCTTGTGCAGATCAGCTCTTCATTCTGGCAATCCCGCGCACTGTATGTGGCCGCGCGGCTGGACATCGCGACTGCCCTCGCCGATCGCCAGCTGCCGGCCCCCGAGATAGCCAGCCTGGTCGGCGCCAGTGCCGACGCCGTCGGGCGCCTGCTGCGGGTGCTGGCGGCGATGGGCATCTTCGAAGAGACCGCGCCGGGCGTGTTCAGCAACAATCGCCTGTCCGCGCCCTTGCGGCAGGATGATCCACAGTGTGTGCGCGCCATGATTCTGATGCATAACTCGCCGGAGATGAGCCGCCCCTGGTACGAGGAGCTGGAAGGCGCGGTGCGCAGCGGAGAGGTTGCCTTTCAGCGCAGTCACGGACAGGAGTTGTTCGACTACATGGACCATCATCCGCAATTCGATGAGTTGTTCTCGCGCGCCATGGACAGCGTCGAGGCGCTGGCGGGCGACACCTTCGCGACGGACTTCGAGTGGTCGCGCTTCACGCGGCTGATCGATGTCGGCGGCTCGCAGGGCAGCAAGTCACTCGCCATCCTCAAACGTCATCCGCAGCTGCAGGCACTGGTCGTGGACCGCGAGCTGGTGGTGCGGGATGCCGCGCAATACTGGCAGGGGCGTGAGGAGCCCGCGCTGCTGTCCCGCCTGCGCTTCGAGACCGGCGACTTGTTTGGCCAACTGCCCGCCGCGCGAGGTGCGGGTGACATCTATCTGCTCAGCGCGGTGTTGCACTGTTTCGACGACGAGCGTTGTGTGGCCGGTCTGCGCAATCTGGCTGCGCTGTGCGGCGAGACCGGGGCGCGCATCGCAGTGCTGGAGATGGTCATGCCGGAGATGGGTGCCGATCTGGCGAGCGCCTCTTTCGACATGCAGATGTTCATGGGCACTCGCGGACGCGAGCGCACCCTGCCACAGTGGTGCGCGCTGTTCGAGAGAAGCGGGCTGGAGCTGGAGGAAAACGTCGGGCTGCAGACCTTCGCGAGGATTCTGGTGGCAAGGCCGCGCCGCCAGAAATAGCCGACACGCCGAGCTTTCCGCGCTGGCCGTCCCGACCTCAGCCCTTGCGCGCCTCAGCCTCGGCGACCTTCTGTTTCACCCGGATGAAGCTGTCGGGAGTTACCGAGATCGAGTCGATACCGCACTCCACCAGGAAGGTGGCGAAGTCGGGATGGTCACTGGGTGCCTGCCCGCAGATGCCGATCTTCGCGCCAGCATCACGGGCCGCGCTGATGACATGGCCGATCATCCACTTCACCGCGTCGTCCTGTTCGTCAAAGAGCCCGGCCAGCTGTTCGGAGTCGCGGTCCACCCCCAGCGTCAACTGAGTCAGGTCATTGGAGCCAATCGAGAAACCGTCGAAGCGCTCGGCAAAGGCGGACGCCAGAATCACGTTGGAGGGAATCTCGCACATCACGTAGACCTCCAGCCCGTTTTCGCCACGGCGCAGACCGTTGCCAGCCATCACCTCCAGCACCTTGTCGGCCTCGGCAATAGAGCGGCAGAACGGAATCATCACCACCACGTTGTCGAAGCCCATCTGTTCACGCAGGTGCTTGATGGCGCGGCACTCCAGCGCAAAGCCCTCACGGTAGCGCGGGGAGTAATAGCGCGACGCACCCCGGAAACCGATCATGGGGTTTTCCTCATGGGGCTCGAACTGCGCGCCGCCAACAAGGTTGGCGTACTCGTTGGTCTTGAAGTCGCTCATGCGGATGATGACCGGGCGCGGATAGAATGCAGCGGCAATGCGCGAGAGCCCCCGGGCCAGACGCTCAACGAAGTAGTCGGTGCGGTCTGCGTAGCCAACCGTCAGCGCATCGATCTCGCGCTTGGCTTCGACATCCTGCAACTGGTCATATTTGACCAATGCCATCGGATGCACCTTGACGTGGTTGCTCACCACAAACTCCATGCGCGCCAGCCCCACGCCGTCGGCAGGCAGTCGCCACCAGCGGAAGGCTGCCGCCGGGTTGCCCATGTTGAGCATGACCTGCGTGCGGGTCTCGGGAATCGCGGCAATGTCGAGCGTCTCGATGGCGATCTTCGCTATGCCCTCATACACGAAGGCCGTGTCGCCCTCGGCGCAGGACACGGTGATCTCCTGCTCGTCGTGCAGCACCTGAGTCGCGTTGCCGGTGCCGACGATGGCGGGCAGCCCCAGCTCCCGGCTGACAATGGCGGCATGCGAGGTGCGCCCGCCACGGTCGGTGACGATGGCGGCGGCGCGCTTCATGATCGGCACCCAGTCCGGGTCCGTGTTCTCGGTCACCAGAATGGCGCCGTCCACGAAGCTGTCGATGTCTTTGGCGCTGTCGAGAATGCAGACGCGGCCGCTCACCGCCGCGTCCCCAATGCTCAAGCCTGTCACCAGCACCTTGCCCTTGTCGCTGAGGCTGTAGCTGCGCAGCGTGCCGGCCTCCTTGCGCGACTGCACGGTTTCCGGGCGGGCCTGCACAATGTAGAGCGCCTCGGTCTGGCCGTCTTTCGCCCACTCGATGTCCATCGGGCAACCATAATGGTTCTCGATGATGCAGGCCCAGCGCGCCAGCTTCACTATCTCGCTATCACTGAGCACGTAGCTGGCGCGCTCCACTTTGGAGGTCGGCACTGTGCGGGTCGATTTGCCGCTCTCGCTGGCATAGATCATCTTGATGGTCTTGCTGCCGAGGTGCTTCTCCAGCACCGGCACCAGGCTCTCGTTGGCGAGCAGCGGCTTGAAGACCTGATACTCGTCCGGGTCCACGGCGCCCTGCACCACCGTCTCGCCAAGCCCCCACGCGGCCGTGATGACGGCCACCTTGTCGAAGCCGGTCTCGGTATCGATGCTGAACATCACGCCCGAGCCGCCGACATCGGAGCGCACCATCAATTGCACACCCACGGACAGCGCCACTTTCAGGTGATCGAAACCCTTGGTCTCGCGGTAGCTGATCGCCCGGTCGGTGAAGAGTGAAGCGTAGCAACGGCGGCAGGCGTCCAGCAGGGCGTCATCGCCACGAATGTTGAGGAAGGTCTCCTGCTGGCCGGCGAAGCTGGCGTCGGGCAGGTCCTCTGCGGTGGCGCTGGAGCGCACAGCCACATCGACGGCATCGCGTCCGGCACGCTTGCTCAGCGCCGCATAGTGCGTGCGAATGGCGGTGGCAGTCTCGGCGGGCCACTTGCCGCCCAGGAAGGCGCGGCGCAACAGGTTGCCTGTCTCGGCCAGCGTCGCACGGCCCACACGCAGATCATCAATGGCATCGGCCATCGGCTTGCGCAGGCCATTGGCGTCGACGTATTGCCAGTAGGCATCCGCTGTGGTGGCGAACCCCGGTGGCACCGGCACACCCTGCGCAGCGAGGTGCGCGACCATCTCACCGAGCGAAGCGTTCTTGCCCCCTACGCGCGGCACATCTGCGCGGCCAAGATCTTCGAAGGGTATGACGTGCTGTATGGTGACTGCCATGGTGCTCTCCTGATCGGGCTGCTATTCTCAAAGTAAGGTTATCACTCCCGGTTATGGTCCACTACCAGCGATTTAGAGAGGCGGCACAACATGAGCGAACACAGCATGCAGAAGCAAAAGACTCCGGTAGCCTTGGTGACGGGCGCTGCCGCCGGCATCGGCAAGGCCACCGCACTGGCGTATGCGCAGGCGGGCTGCGATGTCGTCGTCGCAGACGTCAATGGCGAGGGCCTGCAGGAAGTCGCAGCACAGATCGAGAAAATGGGACGACAGGCACTGGCCTGTGTCACCGATGTCGCCGACACCGACTCAGTCCGGCGCCTGCAGGACGCCATCCTCAGCCGCTTCGGCCGCCTCGACTACGCCTGCAACAACGCCGGCATCGAAGGCGAGTCAGCGCTCACAGCTGACTCCAGCATGGAAAATTTCGACCGGGTCATCGCCGTCAATCTGCGCGGGGTGTATCTGTGCCTGCGGGCAGAACTGCAGATCATGGGCCCGCAGAAGAGCGGCTCCATCGTCAATATCGCCTCCGTCGCCGGGCTGGTGGGCTTCGCTGGATTGCCAGCCTACTGCGCGTCCAAGGGCGCCGTGGTCGAACTGACGAGAGCAGTCGCGGTGGAATATGCGACCAAGGGCGTGCGCGTAAACGCCGTCTGTCCGGGCGTCATCAAGACCGACATGGTCGACAGAATCACCGGTTGCGATCCGAAGGTAGAAGCGCAATACGCGGCCATGCACCCGATGAACCGCATGGGCACAGTGGAGGAAGTGGCTGACACAGTGGTGTGGCTGTCCCTGCCCGGCGCGTCGTTCGTCACCGGGCAGGTACTGGCTGTGGATGGGGGCCTGGTGGCCCGTTGATCACGTCGGCACGTGCAGGGTTGTCAGCCGCACGTCGACAGTGACCACGAGACTCGTCAATGCTGCCGCACGTGCACGCCCCTCGGCCGTGGCCCGATACAGATGGGGAGTCATGGCGAGCAGATCGGCAATCTGTTCCTGCCCATGCAGGCCAAGAGAAAAGCGCACTGTTTCAGCAGACTCCAGCTCACCAGACCTGCGCTCGAAACCAGTCGGCACCGGAACTTCCTCTGTGCGCTCAGCCTTCAGCGTCGGGTAGATGATCTCGCGCAGTTCGCGCAAATGATCCGGCCCGGAGTCCACCTGCAACAACAATCCTCCCGGCTTGAGCACACGCAGAAATTCCGCATACACCGGAAAGCCGAACATGCACAGCACGCGATCCAGCGACTGCGACGCCACCGGCAGGTTGGCGTTGCTGCCGACCACCCAGCACATCCGCTTGTCCTGCTTTGCCGCCGACAGCACTGCCCACTTGGAGATATCCAGGCCGATTAGCGAAAGCGAACTATTGGCGATTGAGCTCTTAGCGATTGAACCAACATCGCCGCTCGCCGCCGCCAGCTCGCGCAGGTAGTAGCCTTCACCACAACCGGCGTCCAGACAACTGAGAACGGCGTCGCGCGGCACGTCTGTCAGGGAGTCACGAGAAGTCTCACGAAGCACTGCGCGGCTGACAGCGTCTGCGATTGGCTGATAGCAACCCGCCCCGAGAAAACGCCGACGCGCCGCGACCATTTCCTTGCTGTCCCCCGGATCACGGGAGCGCTTGTTCTGCACCGGCAACAGATGGATATACCCTTCGCGGGCGACATCAAACGTGTGGCCGGACGCACAGCACCACGAGGCCCCTGCTCGCTGCAGGGGGTGGTTGTCCAGGGGGCAGATGAGAGAGTCAAACGAGGAGACGATCATTACGTTGCGTGCAGTACTGCTCGCTGGAGCAATTCGGGAAGAGTAATCGGAAGGAAGAAATCCTCAGAATATTGGTAATCTTCACCTGACTCATCTATTACACGAATCTGTCCCAGCTGCGCCGCAAGCTGATCGGGCACTACCTCATAGAGCTTGCGCAGCTCTAGAGAAACTTCGTAACCGTTGTTTTTGATGCAAACTGCAAAGTGCTGCGTCATGGTTTAGTCCAAAATTTTCTTGATCTTAAATTCAAAATTTCCTAGCCCGCTTACCTCGTACCAGTGTACTTCGGCATTCAGCACAGAGCCATCGGGAAATCGCACCAATGCATCTCCTTTGCGTTTTCGCCAATTGCCGCGACCATATCGTTTGATGAGACAAATCAGGGCATTTGATAAATCCCACCAAACTTCTCGCGCACATAGCGCACAAACGGATCGGCAGTGAGCGTTTGACCTGTCGCGCGTTGACACAGCTCTGGCGCATCGTACTTGCTGCCGTGTCGATGGATATTATTGCGCAACCACGCCAGCAAACTGTCAGTGTTGCCTTGCGCCAGCTCAGCAACTATCTGTGCATCGTGGCTCCTCGCCGTTTCCATGAACAACGCTGCGTAAAGATTGCCGAGCGTGTACGTTGGAAAATAGCCGAACGCGGCCTGCGACCAGTGCACATCCTGCAACACGCCGTGCGCGTCGTCGGGTGGTGTGATGCCGAGCAGTGTCTGCATTTTTTCATTCCATGCGGCAGGCAGATCATCGACGCTCAGCTCGCCATTGATCAGCGCCTGTTCCAGCTCGAACCGTAAAATAATGTGCATGTTGTAGGTCAACTCATCCGCTTCTACGCGAATGAAAGACGGCTGCACCTTGTTGATGGCCCGATAGAAACTTGCTGTGTCGACGCTGCCCATCTGCTGAGGGAAATGTGTTTGCAGCTGGGAAAAATGCGCGTCCCAATAACCTCTACTTCGCCCCACCTGATTCTCGAACAAACGCGACTGACTCTCATGAATTCCTGAAGAAGTTCCCTGCGCCAGCGGCGTGCGCTCCAGCTCCTCGCCCACGCCTTTTTCATAGAGCGCGTGACCCGCTTCGTGCAGCGTTGCGAACAGCGAGGAGTTGGCGAACTCGGGATTGAAACGTGTAGTGATGCGCACATCGTTGCGGCCAAAGCTGGTGCTGAATGGATGTTCTACCTGCCCCAGATGCCCGCGCGTGAAATCATAACCAATCGATTCGGCCGCATAACGTGCGAGCTTTTTCTGCGCATCGACATCGAAAGCTTGAAACAGAAAACTGTCATCGACCGCATCACGTTGCGCGCTGATGGCGTGAATCAAGGGCACGGTCTCGCGCTTCACTTTTTCAAAGATCGCGCGCACATCTTTGGTCCTCATGCCGCGCTCGTACTGATCCAGCAGTGCGTCGTACTTCTCGTCTTCGTAGCCAAGAATCTCCGCAGATTCCTGCGCGATGGCGACGGCCGCCTGCAGGTGTGGAGCGAAAGAAGCGAAGTCATTCTGCGCGCGTGCGTGGGCCCAGGCGAAGCCGGCCGCGCCGGTAATCTCACTACGGCGACGCACAAAATCGCTGGAGAATTTGCGCTCCTCGTCGTACTGCCGACGCACATATCGCAACAGACTCGCCTCGGTGCTGTCATAGTCTGCATTGGTCAGTTCCGTTTCTGCTGCCGCGAGCAGCGCACCCAATTCGCTGCTGGTGCCGATCTCGTGAGCTAGCTGAGTGAGCGTGGTGATCTGCTGCGTGCGTCCGCTGTTGCCCTGCGGGGGCATATTGGTTTCACGGTCCCATTGCAGAACGGCGATGGATTTCTGCAGGTCATTGAGTGTATGCAGTCGGGCAAGGAGATCGGCGTATTTCTCAGTCATGGTGTGCTCTTTTTTTCAGTAAGGTCGTGGCAGTAAGCTCGTGGCAGTAAAGTCGTTTGCAGTGAAGTCTGTGGCAGCGGAACTGCTCGGACAATATCGCTGGCAATTGCTCGGCACAAGAGACAATAGGAAAGAATGGCGAGATAATGAAAGTGTGCCTTTCAACCAGCATCCCTGAAGTCAACAGAAGGTGGCGACCATGACATTCCAACACCCAAGACGCCGAGCAGTGTTCGCACTGTTGTTATCGCCGCTGTCCTTGCTGTTGGCAAATGCCGCGTGGTCCGCTGAAGCATGGTCCGCTGAAGCATGGTCCGCTGAAGACAGAGCCGTGCAGCGCGCCCTCTACGTGCAGGCACGCGAGCTGCAGAGCGAGTCACAGACGCAGAGCCCCGAATACCAGTCTCTGCTGGAACAGCTGGACGGCTATCCCCTGCTTCCGTATCTGGAATACGCCGGCATCAGCCCGCGCATCACCCAGCTGGCAACTGCCGGCACCGATCACACCTCGGTAGATGAGTTCCTGACCCGCAACGCCGGGACTTATCTCGGCCAGCGCCTTGAGCGAGAGTGGGTGCTGGCACTTGCCGAGCAAGCCCGCTGGAGCGATGTGTTGGATCATCACAACAAGGCCAACACCAATACCGAGCTGACCTGCCACGCCCTGCGCGCACGACTCGAAACCGGCGACACGAGCGCACTGCAGGAAGTAGCGCCGCTCTGGAACGTCTCGGTGTCGCAGCCCAACGTGTGTGACCCGGTGTTTGAGACCTGGATCGCGGCAGGTTACCCGACACCGGGCATCGCCTGGCAACGCTTCGAGAAGACCTTGAAGGCCGATCAGGACTCACTCGCCAACTATATCGCCAGGCAGATGCCAGCCCGTGAACAGCAACTGGCGCAGCTGTACATTCGCGTCGACAAAGAGCCGCAAACATTGAACGATCTGCCTGACTTCACGGTGCCGACCGACAAGCCCGAGATGCAGGCCATTATTTTGCACGGCCTGCGGCAGCTAGCCCAGAGCGACGCCACGCATGCGATGACTCTGCTCACGCGTG
>CAIRBI010000154.1 GCA_903876785.1 uncultured Gammaproteobacteria bacterium | reverse complement strand
CGTGGCCATAACGGCGGCGACCAACGTCTATTCGACGACGCCCAACCCGCGCGTGGGCTGTGTCATCGTCAAGGATGGTCAGATTGTCGGCCCCGGCTGGCACGCGAAACCAGGCCATCCCCATGCCGAAGTCAACGCGCTGCTGGACGCCGGGGCGGCAGCCCGCGGTGCCATCGCTTACGTCTCTCTCGAACCCTGCTGCCATCATGGCAAGACCCCGCCCTGCACGGAGGCGCTGATCGCCGCCGGTGTTGCGGAGGTGGTGTACGGCATGCTTGACCCGAACCCCGTCGTGGCAGGCAAGGGGATTCAGGCGCTGCGCGACGCAGGTATTCATGTCAGCGGCCCGCTATTGGAGGAAGAGTGCCGAGCACTCAACAGAGGTTTCATCAAGCGCATGACCGAGGGGCTGCCCTATGTGCGCTGCAAGATAGCGATGAGTCTGGATGGACGCACGGCGATGGCTTCCGGAGAAAGTCAGTGGATCACCGGCCCGGCTGCCAGAGCGAATGTACAGCGCCTGCGCGCCTCGGCCTGTGCGGTGATGACGGGCGTGAACACGGTGTTGATCGATAACCCCAGTCTCAATGTCCGCCCTGACCAGTGGACCGATGTTCATCTGGCGCCCGAGCAAGTGCAGGAGATCGCCGCGCGCCAACCGCTGCGGGTCATTTTGGACTCTGCCCTGCGGACGCCTCCTGAGGCAAAGCTATTGTCGTTGGCTGGAGATACCCTGGTGCTGACGTGCAGCCCGCACGGCCAGCATGCAGAGCGCTTTGCCGGCAGTGGTGCGAGCGTGCGCGAAGTCGCCACGGAGCAGGGTGGACGTGTGGATCTGCGGGCGGCCATGCAGTGCCTGGCGAAAGAGTACAGTTGCAACGAGGTGTTGCTGGAGTCCGGCCCCACGCTGAGCGGCGCCATGATCAAAGCGGGTCTGGTCGACGAAGTCATCATTTACATCGGTGCCATGTTCCTGGGCAGCGATGCACAGCCCTTGTTGAATCTGCCGGGGCTGCGGCATATGTCGGACCGTGTTCGGCTCGACATCATCGGCGTGTGCATGCTTGATGGCGACTGCCGTATCAGCGCGCGCATCATCCATCATTGAGCGGCAAGCGAGGCGACGACAACATGTTTACAGGAATCATCGAGGCACTGGGAACGGTAGCGGATCTGCAGCTCAGAGGCGGTGAGTGGCGCCTGAGCGTAAACAGCCCGAAGCTGGATTTCAGCGACGTCGTGTTGGGCGATAGCATTGCCGTCAACGGCGTGTGTCTGACTGTTACCCGTCTCGGACCTGCGCAATTTGAAGCCGACGTTTCCAACGAGACGATGCAGCTGACGACGCTGCACAGCCTGAGCAAGGGCGCGAAACTCAATCTGGAGAAGGCCCTGACCCCGACCAAGCGCCTTGGCGGCCACATCGTCAGCGGCCATGTTGATGGCGTCGGCGAGCTGATTGACCGCCGCCCCGATGGTGCCAGTGTTCGCATGGACTTCCGCGCTCCGAAAGCGCTGGCACGATACATCGCCCAGAAGGGCTCCATCTGCATCGACGGCACCAGCCTCACAGTGAACACCGTCAACGGTGCTAGCTTCAGCGTGAACATCATCCCGCACACCCAGGCGCAGACCACCATAGAGGACTACCGCCCCGGCCAGCATGTGAACCTGGAAGTAGACGTCATCAGCCGCTACCTTGAGCGCCTGATGCAAGGCGACCACGCCGCCGACGAGACAGAGGGTGAAGCCGGCAAGCTGACACATGCCTTCCTGGCTGAGCGAGGTTTTGCTTGAAAGCGGCAAGTCATGTGGGAGCGGGCCTGCCCGCGATTGCCCGCGATTGCCCGCGATTTTACGGCCAATGTCTTTGAACACAGCGATGACCAATCGCGGGCGGGCCTTTATGCCCTCGGGTACGCTCCCACACGCAAATTCCACAGTGACTGGAAAACCATGAAACTGAACACCGTTGAAGAAATAATCGAAGACATCCGCCAGGGCCGCATGGTCATCCTGATGGACGACGAAGATCGTGAGAATGAGGGTGATCTCGTCATCGCCGCCGAGCGCGTGCGCACCGAAGACATCAACTTCATGGCCACCAACGCCCGCGGCCTGATCTGTCTCACCCTCAGCCGCGAGCGCTGCGAGTTCCTCAACCTGCGGCCTATGGTCAGCAAGAATGGAACCCAGTTTGCCACCAATTTCACGGCTTCCATCGAGGCGGCGACCGGCGTAACGACGGGCATTTCCGCCGCCGATCGTGCCCGCACGATTCAGGTGGCTGTCGCGCGCGACACCAAGCCGGATGACATCGTGCAGCCCGGCCATGTGTTCCCCATTATGGCGCAGCCCGGTGGAGTATTGCAGCGCGCGGGTCATACCGAGGCAGGTTGCGATCTGGCGCGTCTGGCGGGCTTCACCCCGGCGGCGGCGATCGTCGAGATCATGAACGACGACGGCACGATGGCCCGGCGGCCGGATCTTGAGATCTTCGCGCAGAAGCATGGCCTGAAAATTGGCACCATTGTGGATCTGATCCATTACCGTATCGCCCACGAACGCACGGTGGTGCGCAAGGACAGCCATGTTGTCCAAACCGAGCACGGCGAGTTTACGGTGCACACCTTCAAGGACACCATTCAGGGCGGGCCTCATCTGGCCTTCGTCATGGGCGAGATCAATGCAATCGATCCGACGCTGGTGCGTGTGCATGTGGCCAATACCTTGCGTGATGTCTGCGATGTGGTGAATCCCGCCTGGCCATCATGGTCGTTTGGGGCCGCCCTGGCGCGAATCGCACAGGAAGGCCGGGGGGTGGCTGTGTTATTATCCGGCGCAGAATATGCGGAGGACATCAACGAGACGCTTAACAACGCCTTCGGAGACGAGAGCGGATCGCCACGCGCCGCCAGAAAGGGTAGCGATCTGACCATCGGCACCGGCTCGCAGATCCTGCGAGATCTCGGTGTCAGCAAGATGCGCCTGCTCAGCTATCCGGCCCGCTACCATGCCATTTCTGGTTTCGATCTGGAGGTGGTGGAGTTTGTCCCGTTTGATGAAGCCTTCATGCAGTCAGCGGAAGCGCGCGATTTTTCGAATAAAAGGTGAGGGAAAATGAACAATATCAAGGTAATAGAAGGAAGTCTGGTCGCTGAAAAGGCAACCTACGCAATCGTCGTGGCGCGCTTCAACAGTTTCGTCGTCGACAAGCTGCTGGAAGGGGCGATCGACACACTGCGTCGGCATGGCGTAGCGGATGAGAACATCACTGTTATCAAGGCTCCAGGTGCTTTCGAGCTGCCGGTGCTGACGCGCAACGTGCTGGCCACTGGCACCTATGATGCGGTCATCGCCTTGGGTGCTGTGATCCGTGGCGGCACGCCTCACTTCGAGTACGTGGCAGGCGAGTGCGTGAAGGGGCTGAGCGTCGTCAGTCTGGAGAGTCGCATCCCCGTGGCTTTTGGTGTCCTTACCGTCGACACGATCGAGCAGGCTATCGAACGTGCCGGCACCAAGGCCGGTAACAAAGGCGCGGAAGCTGCGCTGAGCGCGCTTGAAATGGTCAGTGTTATCAATAAATTGAAGTTGCTGTAGGTGATACAAGTGTCTGTTAAACCCGAATCGTTGGAATCCCTGCTGGCAATGCCGCTGTCTGCAAAACTAGAGGCCGATCCCAGTCTGTCAGGTGCCCGGCCGCCATTGCCGGCAGCCGCGCGGGACGATTCCAAGAAGAAGCTGTCGGAGCGCCAGAAGGCTCGTCGCATGGTGCTGCAGGCCTTGTATCAGTGGCAGATCGCCCGAGCGCCGGTGGCAGATATTCAGTCCGAGTTTCGCAGCTACTATCTGGGCAAGATCGACTGGGCCTATTTCCACGAGGTTTTCCCCGCCATCCCGCCACTTGCGAAAGAGCTTGATGCTGCGATTGAGCCGATGCTGGATCGCCGTCTCGACGCGCTCGATCCCGTGGAGCTGTCGCTCCTGCGCTACGGCATGTACGAGTTGCTGCACCGTATCGACGTGCCCTACAAGGTCGTCATCAACGAGTGTGTGGAACTGGCGCGGGTGTTTGGCGCTACCGATGGCCACAAGTATATCAATGGCATTCTCGATCGTGCCGCCCGCACCATCCGGACTCTCGAAGTTTAAGACCGAAAGTCTGATATCCGAGGTTTCCCGACGTGGCTTCCGATGAATTCGACATTATCCGCCGCTATTTCCAGCGCAGTGAACTAGCATTTGCTGCGCCGGGCGTAGCGCTCGGCATTGGCGACGACGGCGCCCTGCTGCGGGTCGGACCCGGGCAAGAGCTTGTAATGTCTATGGATTTGCTGCAGGAGGGGGTGCATTTCCTGCCTGAGACCGATCCTTTTCTGCTTGGACAGAGGGTTTTATTGGTCAATTTGAGCGATCTCGCAGCCATGGGCGCACAGCCCGTCTGTTTTACCCTCGCTTTGAGCCTTCCGCACGCCGACCCGCACTGGCTGGAACGCTTCAGCGCCGGACTCGGCGTTGTAGCCAGTGCGCATACCTGCCCGCTCGTCGGTGGTGACACCACGGCCTGTCACCCCGACCATGGTGCGTTGACGATCTGCATTCAGGTGCATGGCAGTGCTCCCCAGGGTGCCGCGCTGCTGCGCAACGGAGCCCATGAAGGCGACATGATCTATGTCACCGGAACGCTTGGAGATGCGGCGGCCGGACTGCTGCTGCTGCAGGGAAGAGCACAGGATGAGCGTGCGACGCCAGTGCAGAAGCAGGCCTTGATCGCTGCGTTTCATTTGCCCGAATCCAGAGTGCGTGCCGCATTGCGGCTGCGGCAACTGGCCTCGGCCGCCATCGACATCTCCGACGGACTGGCCTCTGATCTCGGCCACATCGCGCGCGCCAGCGGGCTTGGCGCCGTCGTCAATGTCGAAGCCTTGCCGCTGTCCGACGCTTTTTGTGCGCTGATTCCTGAGCCGGAGCGGTTGGCCTTGGCTCTGGGTGGTGGCGACGATTATGAGCTGTGTTTTACAGTGCCCTCTGATCACACCGAGCTGCTGGAGCAACAGATGCGGGAGGCTGGCACCCCGGTTACCTGCATCGGTCAAATCGCGGCAGGACGGGGCGTGTGCTGGCAGCGCGATGGCGAGACATTGGCCTTGAACCTGCGTGGCTACAATCACTTTCCGGCTGACGGTGCTGTCGAGTCCGGTTCACAGGAGCGTCGCTGATGGCCATCACTCCCCGTTCAGTCTGGCGCAATCCAGTGCATTTTGCGGCCTTCGGCTTCGGCAGCGGTGCAGCGCCCGTGGCCCCGGGCACCTTCGGCACACTCATGGGCATGGCTTTGTATCTGCTGCTGCCTGCCATGCACTGGCCGTGGTACTTGTTGTTTCTGCTCGCCGCCACAATTGTCGGCGTATGGATCTGTGACAAAACGGCGCACGACATCGGCGTGCATGACCATGGCGGAATCGTCTGGGATGAATTCGTTGGCTATTGGATCACCATGTTCGTGGCCCCGACAGGATGGTTGTGGATTATTGTGGGTTTCGTCCTGTTCCGATTTTTCGACATCGTCAAGCCCTGGCCGATCCGTTGGCTCGATCAGCACGTCAAGGGCGGCTTCGGTGTGATGATCGATGACGTGCTTGCAGGCGTCATGGCACTGATCTGTCTGCAGGCTGCAGCGTATATATCAGCTCAATCAGTATTCGCTTAATAGAGAGGAAAATTCAGTGCAAGTCAAATATGTGGCAGGAGCTATTCTGCCCACCGAATGGGGTGACTTTACCATTCACGGTTTCGAAGACCCCCGCACCGGCAAAGAGCATGTGGTGCTGGCCATGGGTGACCTGAGCACCGGCGAGGCAGCCCTGTGCCGTGTGCATTCCGAGTGTCTGACCGGTGACGCACTGTTCAGCCTGCGCTGTGACTGCGGTCCGCAATTGCAATATGCGATGCAGCACATCGCCAAGGAGGGACGTGGTCTGATTCTCTATCTGCGTCAGGAAGGACGCGGTATCGGACTGCTGAACAAAATCAAGGCGTACGCTCTGCAGGATGCTGGCGCCGACACGGTAGAGGCGAACGAGCGTCTGGGCTTTCTGGCAGACGGGCGTGAGTACGAGATCTGCCGGCCGATGCTGGCGCATTTCGGGGTGAAGGCATTGCGGTTGCTGACCAATAATCCGGCGAAGGTGGCGGGTATGGAGGCGATCGGGGTCAGTGTAACGGAGAGGGTGCCCATTCATACAGGTCATAACCTGCACAACAAAGCCTATCTGGCCGTGAAAGCGACCAAGATGGGTCATCACATGCTGCACGACGATTAATCACGCTGTGGTCGATCGTAGGGTGGGGCAGGCCTTGGCTGGACACGCCCGTGAATACATCCCTGTAGGGCGCGATCGAGCCCTACATGGAAGTATTCACGGGCGTGTCCTGACGACCCCACCCCGGCTAACCCCGCTCGCCCTACGAAGCACAATCGACAAAACTCACAGCAAACTAGGCTGAGAATTCTGATTCAAGCGCCTGACAGCATCTTCCATGTCCGCCAGTGAAATGGGGCGGCCCAGGAAGTAGCCCTGAATGTAATCACAATCGAAGCTTCGCAGCAGATCGATATCCTCCTGCGACTCCGCCCCCTCCATCGTCACCAGCATCCCATTGGT
Organism: uncultured Gammaproteobacteria bacterium; assembly: GCA_903876785.1. Classification (GTDB taxonomy): domain Bacteria; phylum Pseudomonadota; class Gammaproteobacteria; order Pseudomonadales; family Pseudohongiellaceae; genus UBA5078. The sequence continues at coordinate 4,214 of CAIRBI010000154.1, read as the reverse complement.
GTGACACAACTCCACCAACGGCTTCAGTATCTGCCGGTTGCCCCGCTTCAACGTCTGCTGAATGAAATTCTTGTCGAACTTCACCATCGAAATCGGGTACTCCACGATGCGCAGCAACGACGTGAATCCCGCTCCGAAGTCATCCAGCGCCAGCAGATAACCAGCGTTGTGCAGGCGGTTCAGGAAGGTGCTTCCGTAGGAGGTGTACTCGATGTTGACCGTCTCCGTGATCTCCAGCTGGATAAACTGCGGCTCGATGCCGAAGCGCTGGGCATAGCGATCCAGCACCTCCTGCAGATTGCTGAGTTGCAACTGCGCGGAGGAGATGTTCAATGAAATCTTGAAGTCGCGTGCCAGCATGTTGCGAATAGTGGGATAGCTCGACAGACCTGTACGGATCACCCATTCATCGATCATGGCAAATACGCCACTGGACTCGGCGATGGGTACGAACTCATCCGGTTCCACATTGCCGAAGCGGGGTGAATCCCAGCGCAGCAGCACCTCAAACCCATCCAACTCGCCGCTGCGGACATTGAGCAGGGGCATATAGACGAGTTTGAATTCCTGATCCGGGTTGACGAGTTTCAGCTCAGTCTCGATCTCCTGGCGTCGTCGCAACTTACCCGCGAGCGCTGGCGAGTAATAAGCGATCTGATTCTTGCCTTGCAGCTTCGCCTGATGCATCGCCGTGTCGGCGTTGGAGATCAGTTGGCTGACGGCGTCGGCGTCTTGCGGAAATACCGCAATGCCGATACTGACCGTGATGGGGAAGTGGGCCTGCGCAAAGCTCAAACCGCTGGAGAGCAGATTCAACACTCGCTCCGCAATTTCGCGAATAATGATGAAGGCTTCTGGATGACGCACCAGAAGACAGAACTGATCACCGGCGACTCTGCCTGGCAATATTTGCGGGATCTGCTCCAGATTAGCCTTACCGGTGGCGATGTCTGCCACTTCGGCCAGGTGGGCCGCAAAGGCGACCAAGAGCTCATCGCCGAACTTGTGGCCATATTTATCATTGACGAACTTGAAGTTGTCCAGGTCGAGGTAGAGCAGGGCGACCTGATCTCCTGACTCCTTCGCCTCCTGCAGCGCATTTCTGGCCATCTCATTGATATGACTAAGGTTGTAAAGGTTCGTGAGATTGTCGCGCTGCATCAGGCGGCGTGTGGCTTCGTAGGCGCTGGCGAGGTCGCCATAGAGGGTGCGGAAGGTGTTGGCGAGGCGGCTTATCTCATCATCACCTCCCTGTCGGACAGCAATGGTGGCGCTGCGCCCGGCGATGACATCCGCAAGGTCCCGCTCCAGCACCGAAACCGGGCGCGTGACATAACGGCGCACCAGCCCATGCAGGCAAATGGAGGCAGTCGTGGCGAACAGCAGAGAGATCGTGATCAACCATATTGTGACCGGACGTAATTGCCGTTGCACGTGATCCGCTGGTAATCCGGCGAACAGGAGATGGTTATCGCTCAATGACGCTGACGCCTGCAGGCCGGGAAACTCTGGCGGTTGCTCGGCGATGACGAAATTTGCCAGCAGTTCCGCCTCCAGTTGCGTGCGCAATTGATTGAACTCGGTGGGCTCAATGGCCAGTTGCACGACGAAACTGTTCGACACCTCTCCGGGGAAGGGTTCGATGAGCGTGAAGCGATCGATCAGTTTGGCCTTGACGATCGTATTGCGTTCGCCGTCCGGCTGCAGGTAATCCCAGCGTTCTGCCTTTCCGCTCTTGAGGACGTCGAACGCAAAGTCGGACAGTCCCGAGGAGATGGAGCTGAAGGGGTTGTCACTGAGTTCGAAGTAATACGTGATGGCGGGTTCTGGTGAGCGATTGGCTATCGCCAGGCTGAGGTAGTCGGAGTGATGCTGCCGGAAGGTCCGCAGACTGTCTTCCACACTGCGTACCAGTGCCAACTCGTTGTAGGCCTCGTCGCTGGTTTGCAGATACTCGTGAAAGGAGTGGCTCTCGGTAATGGCGTGCAGATAGCTTTCAGTGAATGTCGTGTACTGATTGAAGACAGCGGCGAGCTGGCTGACTGCGTAATTGAGCCGGTTTTGCTCCTGGCGTTGCACGAATATCTGTGCCTGCTCGTAAATAATCAATGACGCCACGAGGAAGCTCAAAAGCACCACGGGTGTTATGACAAGTAGCGAGCGTTTACTTAGATTCATGAAGATTTACCAGCGAGCTGGTGATGCGATTGCGGAGACGCACATTGGTATTGTCCATGTCGTAGTCGTAATTCTGACTGGTGGAGAGCGTCTCTTTATCTGGATAGATCAGCGCATTGTTGCGGAACTCCTCGGACTGCAGCGGCAGGGCCGAGGCATTGGTCGTCGCAACGGACAAGACCTCCGAGTTGGCGGCAGCAACGTCCGGACTGTTCATGAAATTCAGAAAATTGAAAGCCAGCGCCTGATTCTGCGACATCGACAAAACTGCGAGACAGTCGACCCACAAGACGGTGCCTTCGCTGGGGATGACGTATTGCCAGAGATCGTCGCCGCTCAAGTCGTTCAACTCCAACTGGTCGCCACTGTAGGCCAGTGCGAGGTGGAGATTGCCGGCCTCGGGGCTCTCGCCGACGAAGGTGATCGGATAGTCGAACGTCAGAACAGAAGGCACGAGGCCGCGCATTTCGAAAAAGACTTCCGCCAGCAACGCCTCGTCATTGGAGTTGATGTCTGCGCCGCGCACCAGCAAAGACGGAGCCAACGTGTCGATGTAATCTTCCAGCAGCCCGATGTGTCCGCTAAGGTCTGCGGAAGGCATCAGCAGGTCGCGCCAGGAGGCAGGAGCCTTCGCCAGCTTGTCCGTGCGGTACACCAGGCCCATGGTTCCCCAGAGGTAGGGGGTGCTGAATTCGCCACACTGGTCCTGCCACATCGGGTCGATATGGCGCAGATTCGGAGTGTTCTGATATTTCGAGAGTGGCAGCAGGATTCCCCTGCGGCCAAAGACAGGTGCCGTGACCTGATCAATGATCACCAGATCGATAGCGCGCTGGTCATAGGCGGTCAGCAACGAGTTGCGAGTCTCATCGTTGTCGAAATAAATCTGTCGGATGGATGCGCCGCTGCTAGCTTCCCACTGTGCGATGGCCGCGTCGGAGAGGTAGGCATCCCAGTTGAGAATAGTAAGTGTCTGACTGTGCCCGATAGGGCACATCATGAAGCCGGTCAAGAGAAGTATCAGTCGTCGCAATACCATGGAAAACGCGCTTCGCTGCAAGGTGCGAAATTATAGTCCGACGGCACGGGAAATATCCGAGGCTCTGCACAATATCGCCGAAGATGTCCCACTTTCTTCCTGCGGAATGCCTGCCTGCGGTGGTAAAAATGGGGCTTTTCCCAGGGATGGATCAGAGTTGTTTTCATTAACGTTGGTTTGCAAGGCTGTGGCGAGCGGCCTCGATGTGCTGGCACGTCTGTTCGGTGCCTCTGAGCACGCGCAGGCTGTGACGCTGGACCAGATCAGGGGGAACGAAATAAAGCTGGCCGTTGGCAACTGCCTGCAGTTGCGGCCAGCGCAGCCAGTCATTCAGCCAGGCGGGGCGGGAAGCATCCATGCCGCTGGCGATAATGACTTCAGGGTCTCGCGATAACACGGCTTCTTCGTTCACCTTGGGGGCCAGCCCCAGATCGCCAAAGATGTTGCTGCCGCCGCACAAGCGAATGATGTCGTTGATCAATTCGTTACCGCCGACACTGATCAGCGGTTCGTTCCACACCTGGTAAAACACGCGAACGGGTTCTTTTTTTCGGTAAGTGTTGTCCAGTATGGCCAGTTCTTCGCGAAAATTTCTGGCAGTCGTGAGTCCGATGGATTGCGTGCCGGCCAGGGCGGCGAAGCGCTCGATGTGGTCGGCGATGCTGGCGATGGTGGTGGGCTCGGCCACGTAGACATTGAAGCCCATATCGATAAGGCTCTGCACAGCGGAGCGCGGGTTACCGCTGCGCCAGGCGACGATGAGATCCGGCGCGAGCGCGACGATGGTCTCCATGTCCAGAAGATCATAGCGTCCGACGACGGGCAGGGTTCTGGCTTCTGGCGGGAAGTCGCTGTATTCGCTGACACCGACGACCTGCTGGCCAGCGCCTGCCGCATACAGCAACTCCGTCAACGAAGGAGCCAGGCTGACAATGCGTTGAGCCGGGTGGGTCAGCGTGACAGTCCTCTGGTTGTCATCGGTCACGCTGATGGCGGG
>CAIRBI010000153.1 GCA_903876785.1 uncultured Gammaproteobacteria bacterium | reverse complement strand
TGAAGACAGTGGAGGTTATTCACACACTCCTGACTGACTATCCGGATATTCCAGTGATTCTCGATCCCATCCTGCGCGCAGGTGGCGGCTATGAGTTCTCGCGCGAAAGCATAGCCGAAGCGATCAACGCGCTGCTCCTGCCGATGACCACCGTTGTCACGCCCAACACCAATGAGCTGCGCGCGTTAGCCCCCAATGGTGACAGCTTCGACGCGAGTGCGAATGAGCTGCTGGACCGAGGCTGTCAGCATGTTCTGCTCACGGGTACCCATGCCAGCAGCCCCCAGGTCATCAACCGACTTTACACGCGGTATCAACCTACCCGGTCCTACACCTGGCAGAGACTCGAGCATGAGTATCATGGCTCCGGCTGCACGCTGGCCGCCGCTCTTGCGGGCTATCTGGCGCACGGATTGCAGGTTTACGACGCCGCTCAGCAGGCGCAGCGCTTTACCTGGGAATCACTTAATCACGGCATCCGCGCAGGTTTCGGACAGTTCCTGCCCAATCGCAGCCACTGGAACCGCTGAATGGCTCAGGATCCTTCCCTATCTCGCGGCGTGTATGCCATCACCGATGAAGCCCTGCTCACCGCTGCGCTGCTGTGCGAGCGTGTGCAAGCGGCATTGGAGGCAGGACTGAGTCTTCTGCAGTACCGCAACAAGCAATCACCCTGGGCCGAGCGCGTGGCGCAGTGCCAGGATCTCAAGACACTTTGTGAAAAATTCCAAACGCCATTTGTGATCAACGATGATGTCGACCTTTGCCTGCAAGTGGGTGCGGACGGAGTACATCTTGGACAGGGAGATGCCCGGTTACGCTCTGCACGCCAGCGCCTGGGAGACTCAGCCATCATCGGCATTACCTGCCACAACAACCTGTCCCTGGCTCAGGATGCTGAAGCGCAGGGAGCATCCTACGTCGCATTCGGTCGTTTTTTCCCCTCCAGCACCAAGCCTGTCGCTCCCCCGGCGACACTCCACGACCTCCGTCAGGCGCGAGCACAACTGCGGTTGCCGATTGTTGCAATCGGCGGCATCAACGCCGAAAATGGCGTCACATTGATCGACGCCGGCGCCGACATGCTGGCAGTCATTCACTACCTGTTCGCCACGCCCGATGTCTATACACGGACCCGGCAACTGAACTCACTATTCCAACCATCCATTGCACCCCCGAACAAGCGGTAGCATCGAGGAACCCATGTCTGCGAGTGAAAGCAATCCAGAAAAGAAAGTCAGCCGCTCGGCGCAGCTTTTTGAAGAGGCAAAACGCTATATCCCCGGCGGTGTGAACTCACCCGTGCGCGCCTTCCGTGGCGTGGGTGGCAACCCACTGTTCTTTCAGGGCGGCGAAGGTGCCTGGCTGATCGACGAGGACAACAATCGCTACATCGACTACGTGGGCGCCTGGGGTCCCTTGATTCTCGGTCACAAGCATCCCGCGGTCATCAAAGCGCTTCAAGAGCAGCTGACTCACGGCCTCGGCTATGGCGCTTCGACCGAAGCAGAGATCACCATCGCGCGTACCATCTGTGACCTGGTGCCGTCGATTGAGCGCGTCCGTCTGGTGACATCCGGTACCGAAGCCACCATGAGCGCGGTTCGCGTGGCGCGTGGCTTCACTCGTCGCGACAAGATCGTCAAGTTCGAAGGCTGCTATCACGGTCACGTCGATGGACTGCTGGTGAAGGCGGGTTCTGGCGCACTCACACTCAGCGAGCCGGATTCTCTCGGCGTGCCGAAGGCTTACACCGATCTCACCTATGTGCTGCCATACAATGATGTCGATGCGCTGGAGAAGCTCTTCGCCACCAGCGGCCACGAGATCGCGTGCATAATCGTCGAACCCGTGGCAGGCAACATGAACTGCGTACCTCCCATCCCTGGCTACCTGCAGGCGCTGCGCGATGTCTGTACTCAATACGGCAGCGTGCTGATATTTGACGAAGTCATGAGCGGCTTCCGCGTAGCCCTCGGTGGTGCACAAGCGGTCTATGGCGTGACACCAGATCTGACGACACTCGGCAAGGTCATCGGCGGCGGCCTGCCGGTCGGAGCCTTTGGCGGACGCCGCGATATCATGGAAATGATTGCGCCCATGGGCCCGGTTTATCAGGCAGGCACACTAGCCGGCAGCCCCCTCGCCGTCGCTGCGGGCATGGCAATGTTGACAGCGATTCAGAAGCCTGACTTCTACACTCAGCTGTCACAGCGCACCCGCGCTCTGATGGCCGGACTGCAGGAGCGCGCCGACGCCGCGAAGATTCCCTTCACCACCAATCAGGTCGGGGGCATGTTCGGTTGCTTCTTCTCTCACGAGCAGAAGGTCAGCACCTTCGATCAAGTCATGGCCTGCGACGTGCCGCGCTTCCGCAAGTACTTCCACAGCATGCTGAGCAATGGCGTCTATCTGGCACCATCTGCCTTCGAGGCTGGCTTCGTTTCGGCCGCACATGGCGACAGGGAGATTCAATTGACGCTGGACGCCGCCGAGAAAGCCTTCGCGACGCTCTGAATATTCCTACTGATAGCACGCACAGGACTAAGAAATTCATGCAAAAGTATGACGTTTACGGCATCGGCAACGCGCTGGTGGACAAAGAGTTCGAAGTGGAAGACCAGTTCTTTAGCGATGCAGGAATCGAGAAGGGCTTCATGACACTGATCGATGCAGACAAGCAACAAGAGCTCGTTGCGCTGCTGACCGAGCGCTACGGCTTAAAGAAACGTGCAGGCGGCGGCTCCGCAGCCAACTCCATGTATGCGCTCAGCCAGTTCGGCGGCCGCGTGTTCTTTTCGTGCAAGGTTGCGAATGACGAAACCGGACATTTTTACGTCAAGGAACTGGGCAGCCAGAACATCAGCACCAACCTGTCGAGTTCTCTCGAACAAGGCGTCACTGGCCGCTGCGTGGTCATGGTCACGCCGGACGCGGAGCGCACAATGCTGACTTCGCTCGGCATCTCGCAACTGGTCTCGGTAGAGGAGCTGGACTACGACGCGATTCGTCTGTCCGGGTACGCCTACGTCGAGGGTTACCTGGTCACCTCGCCCAGCGCACGCGCAGCGGTGCTGGAGCTGAAGGAGCACGCCAGAGAACAGGGCGTGAAGTTTGCACTGACCTTCTCCGACCCGGCGATGGTGGAATACTTCCGCGACGGCATCAACGATTTCATCGGCGACGGTGTCGATCTGCTGTTCTGCAATGAGAAGGAAGCGATGCTGTGGTCAGGCAAGGACACGCTGGATGAAGCCTGCAAGGCACTTGAGCAGAAGGCGGCGCAATTTGCTGTGACACGCGGAGCACATGGCGCGCTGTTGTTCGACGGCCACAACTACATCGACGTGGCTCCGCACGCCGTCAATGCAGTGGACACCAATGGCGCTGGCGACATGTTCTCTGGCGCATTTCTCTATGCCATTACCCAAGGGATGGATTTTGCTGCGGCTGGGCGCCTGGCGAGTCTGGCCTCGGCAAAAGTCGTCTCCCAGTTTGGCCCGCGACTGTCGCCTCAGCAGCATCAAGAGTTGCTTGGCCAGCTCAAGTAAGTTCGCAGAAAAAAGGGGGAGAAAGTTGCGACACTTTCTCCCCCAAAGGGCTGTGTAAACATTGTCAGAATCAAATTCGAAATTCTGTCGTTACTGCGGCATGCGCGCCGCTCAGATTTCCACTTCCACCAGCCATCCTTCCCGCACCAACGCTGCCACCTGCACGAATGAGCGCACTGGTTTCATCGGATTGATGTCTGATCCAAAGAAGCGGCGATAACCCGTGTTGAAACCCGCGAAATCCAAGGAGCCATCCGGGTTCGCGACCGCGAACACGCGCACCTGAACGATGTCCTCAAGGGACCAGCCCATACCCTCAAGCGTGGTCTGAAAAGTCTGGAAAATCTGAATGGCCTGTTCTTCCATCGTTCCCCAGCTGCCGTCCTCTTTCGGATTTGCTCCGGCACCGCTCAAATAGAGAGTCTCAGCACCTGGCGGAATCGCGATCACGTTATAGAAGTTGGTGCCCTCGTCGAAACGTTCAATGGTGGCGGGTACCGCTTCTGCGGCGGGGGCCTCCTGTGCCATGACGGCAGACCCCGTGCCTGCCTCCTCGCTGCCACAGGCAGCCAAAAGCAGCAGAACAGAGAGGAGTAATGGACGTATGGTGACTGACTTCATGATTGAACCCTCGCCTTAGCGACCTAGTGTGTTGATGTAACTGACAACGTTTTCAATGGCGGTCTGATCAGCCAGTGCTCCCGCCATGGGGACCATCTGCGCTCCGAACTTGTCATCCGCGTGGGAACCTCGGTAACCCGCCTTGAAGTTCTTGAGCTGAGTGACAAGATACCAGTCGTTCTGGCCGGCTAAGGCCGGTGCACCCAATGCTTCGTTACCCTGCGCGGCGTCGCCATGGCAGGCCGCACAAGCGGTATACAAGGAACGACCCGCGTCAGCATCGCCCGCAAGAGTGACTTGCGTTGGTTTGTACTCCCAGCCACCAACCCACTCCAACAGATCGGCGATGCTCGCATCGGTCAGAGGCATAGCCATCGGCCGCATCTCGCGCCCCTGCAGATCCATTTCATGGGTGCCCCGGATGCCAGCGCGAAAATTCTCGAGCTGACGCTTCAGGTACCACTCTTCCATGCCAGCCAGGCGCGGTGCGTTGATGCCCTCACTACCCATGCCATCGGCACCGTGACAGGTCATGCAGTAACGATCGTTGTAATATTGATCATCTTCCTGAGCCTCGGACTGCGCAACAGCATTCACACTTACCAGGGCTCCCAACATGACGCCGCAAACGGCCAGATTTCTACTCTTCATGATTTTCCAACTCCTACGTTCCAGAATATGCCAGCAATGGCGGGCGCTGAGTCAATCTTGTTCTGCTTCAAGCAGCTGCGCTGCGGACGCGTTGATCCATATCTGCCAAGGCCCAGTGCGCGGAAAGAATCGCGCTCTCCTGCCAGGCGCCGTGATAGCTCATCTGATCTCCGATCAGGTAGTGGCGCCCGAGCGCTGGTTGTTGCAGGGTGGCAAACAATGCTTCTTCCGCCATGGTCATCCCTCCGCCCGAGCGACCCCAGCGTGCCGCACAACCCAGCATGTGGTTCATGCGATGCCAGGCGATGGTGATCGGCTTCTCGACCAGTTGTCGGTAGTTAGGGTGTACTTTCTCGCCCTGAGTCAGCAGCATCTCGACTCGCTCCTCCTGCGTCATACGGGTGAAATTCATCCCGCCGCCAAAGTCATAGGCAGCCAGGATGACGCCTTTGTCCTTGTGAATACCGTGACTCGGATACCACAATTGCCTGATGGGCGAGTTGACCCAGCTGATGCCACCGTAGATTTCCTCTTTCTCCCAGAAGCGCTCCTTCGCCTGGAATGCCGCCTTCATCGCCTCACCTCGGCGGATGTACTTCATCGCGTGGACGTACTCGGCCGGGAAGTTGTGTTCGATACCAGACATGAAATGGGCCGGGATACAGTTGAAGCAATAGTCCGCGACTATTGTCTGCGGCGCTCCGTCGCGCAGATACACCACCTCGACATTGGCGTCCTTGACCTTGACCGACATCACCGGAGTCTCGTATTTCACTTTGTCACCCAGTGCACGGGTGAAGCCCGCCGGGATCCGATCCATGCCACCGACTGGCTGCATCAGCAACGGCCCGGTTTCGCCCTCGTTGGCAGTGAATGTAAGGGACAGCATGCGGCTCTTCATGAAGTGCTTGAAGGCGATCATGTCTTTCTGCACACCATGATCAATGAAACCGCCGCTGACATAGCCCGCACGGGAACTCCCCTTGTAAAGCATGTCTTCGTCCAGATCGCCAAACTGGGAGATCAGGCCCATGATGGTTTCAGACTCTGCTTCGGTAAAGGGCTCTTCCAGCTGTGCGCTGGTGAAGGATTTCGCGAACAATTCACCCAGAAACCCTCGGACGTTGGTCGAGAGTTCGGCATTGCGGATCGGCTTGCCATCCAGCATAGCGTCGTCCTGCACCCAGGCAGTCTTGGACTCATTGATGAAGACTTCGAGGTCGACCTTCAATTCCTTGCAGTAGGAGAGCAAATTGCGATGCGTGCTCGGAATGCGCGCCGCACCGGCATTGAAGTACATGTGTGGCTCGGCATCCCATTCGCAAACCTGACGATTGCCGATTTCGTCGATCACGTCGCCAGAGCGCACCGTCATGACACGACCACCTGCGCGATTGGAAGATTCCAACACGGTCACGTCGTAGCCAGCCTTGGTCAGCTCCCACGCCACAGTGAGACCGGAAATGCCTGCACCCAGCACAACGACCTTGCCCGCGCCGGGTGCCGGAGCAGCCAGCACGGGCCGGGAGAGGGCCGCGACAGCAGGCATCATGCTGAGCGCGGAACCAAGACGTATCAATGCGCTGGTGCCAAAGGTGGCACCCAGCAGGTTCATGAACTCGCGTCGACTAACAGATTGGGACATTATGCTAACTCCTGAAATTTTGCTGTTTGCAGCAGGACTGGGAGCAGTATTCGCCTTCCTGTAGTCGAATTTCCTTCCAATCTTCTTCCTAAATTTCTCCCGGACTTCTCCCGGACCTCTCCTATTCCTCCTTTCAGGAATCTCCCGCTTATGCCGCGCTTCTTCGCAACCTGATATTTCTCCTCGGTCTGGTACCTATCTTGCAAATACTTCAACCTGAAGCGCAAAACATGTGGAGAAAGCGCTGAAAAGCCACCAAAGACGCAGGGCTTACGCAGGGATGCGTACCATAAAGGGGCAGGTGCCCCTAAAAGCGTCACCACTTCGCAAACGCGGTGTATGAATGAACGCAGAGCTCAACCGAACACTCACCATAGGCCAGTTCAATATCTCGCGGATTGACAGCAAGATTGTCCTCGGCGATGAAGAGCACAAGGTTTCTCCACGCAGCATGGAAGTTCTTATCTATCTGGCGGAGAACAGGAACCGCATCGTCAGCAGCGAGGAATTGCTGAGCAAGTTCTGGAGCTCTGTGGCTTCCGATCACGCCGTTCACAAAGCGATCGCAGAGTTGCGCGCCGCCATGGGCGATAGCGTGCGGAGCCAGCGCTACATCAAAACTGTCCCCAAGCGCGGCTACAAACTTCTGGCCACCGTGCTCTCCGACACCAACGTCCCTGCTGCCAGCAGCACTGACAGCAACATAATCATTCCCAGCGATCGAGCCATTCATAGTCACGCAGACAGACCTGCCGCATCCAGTGCACTGCAGCGCATGAAACTGGCGCTGGAATTGATGGATGCTCGGCAGGCAGTCGTGGGGGTGGGCGTAAGTCTGGTGCTGATCGCGCTGGTATGGATAACCGACATCGAACGCGGGCAGCAACAGGAGCAGGAATTGGTAATCGGCGTCCCGACCTTCCGCTTCGAGACCATGGGTTTCGATGCCAATGGCGCTGAGAGCAATCGCTACCTTGTCGAAGGGCTCAAGAGCACTCTGATCAATGATCTTTCAATGTTGAATTCCCTCAGTGTCGTCTCCCTGCCGGACGAATCAGGATCGAGCGACACGCGCACACTTGCTCAGCCCTTGCCTGACAAGGTCAGTCATGTCTTGCAGGGCACCTTGATTCAGGCGGAGGATCGGCTGCGAGTGATCGTGAATCTGGTACGCGCCGCAGATGGCGTGCACGAGTATTCGGGCCGCTTCGACATGGCCGAGGGAGATCTTTTCGCCATACAAGATACGATAGTGACCAACATCATCAGTGCTCTGGAGATTCATCTGGATGAAGAGGAACGTGCACGCATGAAGGACTGGGGCACGCAGGACGCGCTGGCCTATGAGCGTTTCATGCATGGCGAATTCCTCAACGCGCAGTTCAACCCTGTAGACTGGGAGCAGGCGATTGCCTTCTATCAGGATGCGATTGCGCTGGATCCCGGTTTCATCAATGCCTATCTGGGAGCAGCGACAGCAGCGAACAACCTGTCGGTTCACAGCCGCATCGAGAAGAAGCAGGAGTTGATCGCGCTGGTGGCGGGCATCCACCGCACGGTGGCTGCCATGGATCGTCAGCATCCCGCGCTGGAATCCATTCGAGCGATGGAAATGCGGATGGCCGGCAACGAGTACCGCCAGGAAGAGGCGCAACTGCGACAGCAGATACTTTCCGGCTCGCCGCCACCGTTTGCAATGGCGCATTACGCCTTGTTGCTGATTGGCGCACGGCTGTATGAGGAGGCTTCGCAGTTTCTCGACAAGGCTTCGGAAGTCGGCCCCTTCGAAATTTCACCCGACGAAATCTGGAGCTATCGCGTCGCGCTGTTGCCTCCCACGGAGGCAATCGACGCCCGCAAGCGTGAATTGCAACAACGACCCAAGCACATTGGCTATCTGGGTTCGATTGCACGGGAGCTGGCTTACACGGGCAAAACCATGGAGGCTCAGCCCTTCATGGAGCGTCAGCGCCAGGCCGACAGCGAGGGTATCTCTTCAGACTATACGCGCTCGGTCGTTGAGGCCCATCAAGGCAGGTTGCACCTTGGCAACGAATCCTTCGGGACTGAAATCGCTCCAGGTCAGGACGCAGCCTTTACCAATGGTGTTGTGAGTTTCATCAATGGGGACGTCGCACTTGGCGCGAAGTTCTGGAGCGAGCTGCATCCTCTGCAGAAGCGCTGGCTGATCAACGCGGTGCACTCCAGTGAGGGGTACTTTCCAGACGCAGTGCTCAACGACCCGCGCTACGAGGCGCTGCTGGAAGCGCTCGATGTCGGGCTTGCCTGGCAGCGCACACTCATGGAAGGAGTCATGGTAATGCAGGGTGTGACGGACGTTGCGCTTAGCGCGACCGCCTATGAGCATTACCAGCAAAAGCGTTTCATGGGCCACAACAATTTGTGGCCGTCAGAATAAGATCGGGGTCAGGAAAAATTTGGGGTCAGAGTAAATTTGGGGTCAGGGAAATTTACTCTGAGCCCGACCCCAAATTTACATCAGGCGCGCAGTTCGTCCACGAACTTCTTCACGCCATCAAACCACGAAGATTTCTTCGGGGATTGCTTGCCTTCGCTCTCGGCGATGTCGTGAAACTCAGCGAGAATCTCCTTCTGGCGCTTGGTGAGATTCACCGGCGTCTCGACCACCACCCGACACAACAGGTCCCCGGTCACGCCACCACGCACTGGAACTACCCCTTTGTTGCGCAGACGGAAGAGCTTGCCTGTCTGGGTCTCCGGCGGAATCTTCAGCTTGACGCGGCCGTCGAGAGTCGGCACTTCGAGTTCACCGCCTATGGCAGCATCCACAAAGCTGATGGGTATCTCGCAATGCAGATCGATGCCATCGCGCTCGAACAGTTTGTGCTCACGCACCGAGACCTGCACATAGAGATCACCGGCCGGGCCACCGTGACTGCCAGCCTGCCCCTCGCCGGAAAGCCGAATACGGTCGCCGTTGTCGACACCGGGCGGAACTTTAACTGACAGCGTCTTCTGTTCCTCCACCGCGCCACGGCCGTGACAGGTGCCACACGGATCTTTGATCTGCTTGCCAGAACCCTGGCAACGCGGACAGGTCTGTTGCACGGAGAAAAACCCCTGCTGCATGCGCACCTGGCCGACGCCGTTACACGTGCCGCAGTCGACAGGACTGGAACCCTTCTTCGCGCCACTGCCCTCGCAAGTCTTGCAGGTCACGGCCGTGGGAATGCGAATCTTGGAGGTAGTGCCGCGCACTGCTTCCTCAAGATCCAGCTCCAGGGTGTAACGCAGATCCGCGCCCTTACGCACATTGCTGCGCCCGCCACCGCCACGCTGGCCACCGAAGATGTCGCCAAAAATATCGCCAAAGATATCACCGAAGTCGCCGGCACCAGCGCCGCCGCCTCCCTGCTGATTCACACCGGCATGGCCGTATTGGTCATAGCGGGCGCGTTTCTGGGCGTCGGAGAGAACCTCGAAAGCCTCATTGGCTTCCTTGAACTTATCCTCGGACTCTTTGTTGTCTGGGTTACGATCGGGGTGATGCTTCATCGCTACGCGACGATAGGCCTTCTTCAAATCGGCCTCTGAGGCATCGCGCGGCACACCCAGTACTTCGTAATAATCTCGTTTGGACATAATCTGCTTCTGTGTCAATTTTCCGTAAATGTCAGCGGGCTCTGTTGTCGGTCATGCTGACAGCCCTACAACGCAAAAAACCAGACAGGGTTCCCCATCCGGTTTTTTGCACTGCCACTTCAGCTTGTTACTTGTCGTCTTTGACTTCTTCGAACTCGGCATCCACGGCATCATCGTTACCGGATGCGCCGCCTTGATCGGCACCTCCGCCACCAGCAGATTGAGCACCCGCCTGCTTCTCGGCGTACATCTTCTGCGCCAGCCCGGAGGAGACGTCGGTCAACTCCTTGGTCTTTGCTTCGATGTCAGCGATATCGCCTGCCTTGATGGCTGCTTCTGTGGCAAGAATTGCCGCTTCGATCCTCTCTTTCTCGGTAGCATCCACCTTGTCGCCAGCTTCTTCCAGCGTCTTGCGGGTGGCGTGTACCAGACCATCAGCGGTGTTGCGAGCCGTGATCAACTGCTCGAACTTCTTGTCTTCCGCGGCATTCGCCTCGGCGTCCTTGATCATGTTCTGAATCTCTTCCTCGGACAGACCGCTGGAAGCTTTGATGATGATCGACTGCTGCTTGCCGGTCGCCTTGTCCTTTGCGGACACGTTCAGAATACCGTTGGCATCCAGGTCGAAGGCTACCTCGATCTGCGGCATGCCGCGCGGCGAGGGAGGAATGTCCGACAGGTCGAACCGACCGAGCGACTTGTTCTGGGCAGCTTGCTTGCGCTCGCCCTGCACGACGTGAATCGTCACCGCAGTCTGGTTGTCGTCCGCAGTTGAAAACACCTGTGTCTTCTTGGTCGGAATCGTCGTGTTCTTCTCGATCAGGAAGCTGGCCACACCGCCCAGTGTCTCGATACCCAGAGACAACGGCGTCACGTCCAGCAGCAACACGTCGTTCACTTCGCCTGACAACACGGCGCCTTGAATAGCCGCACCGAGCGCTACCGCTTCATCAGGATTCACGTCACGACGCGCTTCCTTGCCGAAAAAGTCAGCGACTTTCTTCTGCACCATCGGCATACGCGTCTGACCACCGACCAGAATCACGTCATTGATCTTGGAGATATCCAGGCCGGCGTCCTGCAGACAGGTCTTCACCGGACCCATCGTGCGATCAACCAGCTCTTCCACCAGAGATTCGAACTTGGCACGGGTCAGCTTTTGCACCAGGTGCTTCGGTCCACTGGCATCAGCCGTGATGTATGGCAGATTGATCTCGGTCTGCTGTGCAGAAGAGAGTTCAATCTTGGCCTTCTCGGCAGCCTCTTTCAGACGCTGCAGGGCCAGAGGATCATTGTACAGATCCATGCCGGTTTCTTTCTTGAATTCTGCTGCGAGATACTCGATCAGACGCAGATCGAAGTCTTCACCACCGAGGAAGGTATCGCCATTGGTGGCGAGTACTTCGAAGGTGTGCTCGCCATCAGTTTCGGCAATCTCGATGATGGAGATATCGAAAGTACCGCCACCGAGGTCAAACACGGCGATGGTGGAGTCACCACCTTTCTTGTCCATACCGTACGCAAGCGCAGCGGCTGTTGGTTCGTTGATGATGCGTTTGACTTCCAGACCCGCGATGCGGCCGGCGTCTTTGGTTGCCTGACGCTGGGCATCATTGAAGTACGCCGGAACTGTTACGACAGCTTCGGTCACCGGCTCGCCCAGGAAATCCTCGGCGGTCTTCTTCATCTTCATGAGCACTTGCGCAGAGATCTGCGGAGGCGACATGCTCTCGCCATTCACGCGCACCCACGCATCGCCATTGTCGGCCTTGACGATTTCGTAGGGCACCATCTTGATATCTTTCTGCACGACGTCGTCTTTGAACTGACGGCCGATCAGACGTTTGATGGCATACAATGTGTTCTTGGGGTTGGTCACGGACTGCCGCTTCGCAGGCTGGCCTACCAGTGTCTCGCCGTCTTTGGTGAAGGCGATGATTGACGGGGTAGTGCGATCACCTTCCGCATTCTCGATCACTCTCGACTTGCCGCCATCCAGAATCGCCACGCAAGAGTTCGTGGTACCCAAGTCTATTCCGATAATTCTACCCATTCTCGTTTCTCCGTTGCGCACTGCTCGGTACGCCAGTGCGCCACCAAAAGTGCTGATATCCGTTGTCAGGTTAATGAATTGCTTCTGGCCACCTATATTGGCCCTGCCCGGCTGATTTCAAGTCCGGGCAGTAAAATCGCTGTCAGGCTCTTTCGTCTATGGACGCCGCAGGCGCCTTGGCAACCATCACCATGGCTGGGCGAATCACCCTGCCGTGGAGGCTGTAGCCTTTCTGCATGACCGCCGTGACAGTGCCCGGCTCGACCTTCGGATTCTCCTGCATCACCATGGCCTGGTGCCGCTGCGGATCGAAGGGTTCACCGAGCGGGTCGATCTGTTCGATGCTGAACTTGCGGAAGCAGTCCACAAAACTCTTCAGTGTCAACTCAACGCCCTGCAGGAGCACCTTCACGGATTCGTTTTCTTTGTCCGTGGATACCTGAATGGCGCGCTCCAGATTGTCCATCACGCCCAGCAGCTCGCTGCTCAGCTTCTCCTGTCCGAACTTGTGCGCTTTCTCCACATCCAGTTCGGTGCGACGGCGCAGATTCTGCATCTCCGCCTGCACACGCAGCACCTCGTCTTTCTGATGCATGATCAGCGTCTCGGCCTGCGCCAGACGCTGCAGCAATTCGACGAGTTGTGACTCTTCTGTCGACAGATCCTCACCGCTCTCTGCGTTTACGGAGTCCAAGTTTTCCTCCATCCCTTTCTCATCCCCACCTTTCTGGTTCACCCCTTTCTTCCTCCACACTGTTTGGTTCCACCCTGATTGGTTCCACCGAAATCAAACCTGAAGCACGATATTGGGGTAGAAGTTTTTCAATTCAAGCCAAACGACAAAATTTGTCAGGGCTGGCCGCTCGCACCGAACTGACAAGGTTGGGGCGGATGCGCTATATTCGCAGGCAACAGCGACGCTTCCTTCAGCGCCCCCATCCCCCTGCTCTGGAACAATCCGGCCCGCATGCTCACCCAACTCTCAATCCGCCATTACGCCATCGTCGACCATCTGGAAATCGATTTCCGCCGCGGCATGTCCGTCATCACCGGCGAAACCGGGGCCGGCAAATCCATCATGCTGGGGGCTTTGGGGCTCAGTCTAGGGGATCGCGCCGACAAGGGCGTCATCAGCAGCGGCGCCACCCGCGCAGACATCACCGCGCATTTCGATACCACTGATCAGCCAATGGCACGGGCATGGCTGCAGGACAACGAACTGCTCGCCGACGATGAGCCGCAGGTATGCCTGCTGCGCCGCGTGGTCAGTGAGGACGGGCGCTCCAAGGCCTGGGTCAATGGCTTTCCAGTGACGTTGCAAGTGCTCAAGACCATCGGCGAAATGCTCATCGATATTCACAGCCAGCACGAGCATCAGTCACTCCTCAATCGCAGCACGCACCTGCGCCTGCTGGACGAGTTTATTGGCGATAACGCTCTCACCGAAGACGTGCGCCGCGTCAGCCGCGAGTGGAAGAAGAATCGCGAACGCCTGGAGGCCTTGAGCCAGCAGTCGGAAGAATCGTCCGCTCAGGTACAGCTGATACGTTATCAGATTGGCGAACTGGACGAGCTGGCGCTGGAAGCCGGCGAACTGGCGTCTCTGGAGGAGGAATACCGCACTCTCAACAGCGCCGACAGCTCGCTGGCCACCGCCCGGCAGCTGCTGGATCTGTGCAGCGAGAACGACGAATTCACCGTACAGGGCGCGCTCAATCAGGCACTCGCGCTGCTGCAGGAGCTGAGCGCGAAGACCCGAGCGCTGGACCCGGTGGCGGATCTTCTCAACACCGCCTCGATCCAGATCGAAGAGGCCGTCGCGGAATTGCGCCATGGCATCGACCACTTCGAGGCCAACCCGTTGAGACTGGAGGCGATCAATCAGCGTCTGGCCGACATTCAGCAGATCGCCCGCAAGCACCGTGTCAAACCCGAAGAACTCAGTGCATTGCACACGCGCCTTCAGGAGCAGCTTGCGGCTTCGGAACATAGCGACGAAGACCTCGAGACGTTGCAACGGCAGGACACGCAACTACAGCAACAGTATCGCCAGCTCGCCGAGCGCCTGAGCGCGCGCCGTCATAGCGCTGCAACCTCGCTTGCGCAGCAGATCAACCTGCAGATTGCAGAGCTGGGCATGAGCAGTGCGCGACTGGCCATCGCTCTGGCGCCGGCCGAGGGCCAGACACCCTCAGCCCACGGGCAGGAGAGTGTGGAGTTTCTGGTCAGCACCAATCCCGGGCAGGAGCCCCGCCCGCTGATCCGCATCGCCTCGGGCGGCGAGCTTTCGCGTATCAGTCTGGCGATTCAGGTCATTACCGCGCAGACCTCGGCAACACCCACACTGGTGTTCGACGAGGTGGACGTAGGAATTGGCGGCAGTGTCGCCCGTGCGGTGGGCAGACTGTTGCGACAGTTGGGCGGGCGCGGCCAGGTGCTATGTGTCACCCATCAGGCGCAGGTCGCCAGTCAGGGGCACCAGCATCTGTTCGTCAGCAAGTTGATGCAGACAACGGATGGGCGGGCGGTGATGATTGGCACGCAGATTCGCGAATTATCCAGAGAGGAGAAGGTCAGGGAGATTGCGCGCATGCTCGGTGGAGAGTCCGACAAACAGGGTCTCACACCGGAATCGCTGGCTCACGCAGAGGAAATGCTGAGCGCCTGAGGAAGACGCCCTTGTAGTTGCGCATCTGTCAGGGCTTTTGTGAAGACTTTGGTGAAGACGTTTGGCAGGCCTGGCATATGCCGTAAAGGTAGAGGCTGTGATCGGTAATCTCGAAGCCGAACTTGGCGGCGATCTTGTCCTGCTGCTTCTCGATCACCTCATCAAAGAACTCTTCCACAAGCCCGCACTTGTTGCACACGAGATGGTCGTGATGCTCCATGGTGCTCAGCTCGAACACCGAATGCCCACCCTCGAAGTGGTGGCGCATGACCAACCCTGCCGCCTCGAACTGCGTCAGCACCCGATACACCGTCGCAAGCCCGACATCCTCATCCGCCTCGATCAGCGCCTTGTAGACATCCTCCGCGCTCAGATGTCTGGTGGCGGAACTCTCCAGCAACTGCAGAATCTTGACGCGCGGAAGGGTGACCTTGAGGCCGGCTTTTCGTAGTTCCTGATTCTCTGATGACATGCTTCTCTCGTGGTGGCCAGACCGGTTAGCAAAGAGGTATTATGCCCACTAACCGATCCAGAAGAAAGTTAGCACCATGCCGAGAACCCTGAACTTGACGAAACTACCTGCACATCAGACCGCTTGCCGCCTTTCCGCCCGCCACGCCAAACTGGCTCTCTTGTTGGGCAGCATGCTGGTCACCGGCGCCTGCAGCTATCTGCCAAGCCTGCAGTTCCCCGGCGTTTACAAGATTGATATCCAGCAGGGCAACATCATCACCCAGGAGATGGTGGATCAGCTGCGCCCCGGCATGACCAAGCGACAGGTCACCTTCGTAATGGGCACGCCACTGGTGCGCGATCCGTTCAATCAGGATCGCTGGGACTATGTTTACAGTTACCAGCCCGGCGCCGGTGTACGCGGGCAGGAACGTATTACCATGTTTTTCGAGAATGATCTGCTGGTGAATTTCACGGGTGACTTCAAGCCCGGCGAAGGGACAACAGCCGACACACCGGCGGCCAGCAACTCCTGATTAAAACTCGATCCGCAATCCCAGCTCGACACTGCGCCCGGCTTCGGGCGCCACATCCTTCAGCAAAGACGTATGGTTGCGGATTTCTTCGTCCAGCAGATTGTTGATCTTGCCGAACACCGTAGCCTCTCCCGCGAACAGCGTCACATGGTAATCAACTGACGCATTGAGCAGCGTGTAACCGTCTGTTTTCGATTCGCGCAGCGCCACATCGGACTGACTCGCCACGCGCGTGGCACGCAGCTTGTAGATCCAATGATCGTGAGCATGACTGATCTCGGCCCCGATCCGCTTGGCTGGGATCTGTGGCACGTTACCACCACCTTGGAACCGGGCGCGGACGTAGTCGCCGAACAGTGTCAGATCTGTGCGCTGCACGTCATTACCGGCGATCGGCAGCATGAACTCCACCTCCAGCCCTCTGAAATTCGCATCTTCCTGCGTCAGCATGGCGATGGGAATCTCGTCGACCTCTACGCCCGTATCACGCATGTACAGATAGTCGCTGATGCTGTTGTAGAACACGTTGACTTCCCCCGTCACCTGCCCCAGATGGCGGCGCAAACCAATCTCGAAGTTGGTGGAACGCTCCTTGCCCGCATCCGGATTGCCTATCTCCAGCCGTTGCGTGGCGGCGTGGGCGATCAGCTGGTGCTCGTCGTCCTGCGTCCTGCAGGTCATGGCATCGATATTGGAGTAGAGCTCCTCCACCGTCGGCGTGCGCTGCGAGTGCGCCACCGAGACCAGCAGATTGATATCTTCCCGTGCACGCCACAGGCCGGACATGCTGCCGCTGAGACTGCTGTCGGAGTTTTCACAGTTGCCCACCTGCTGCAGATTCTGGTGCTCACCGCGTATGCCGAATTCATACAGCATGTCGCCGACATCGATGCTCTGCAGCGTAAACAGCGCGATGGAATCGATGTCAGTGGTGGCGATGTAGGCCTCGTCGCCCAAGGCGCTGAAGGTCTTGCTGCCATACTGCACGCCGGTCACTCCCATCAGGTTGCCGACAGGGCGATGCGTGAAGGTAAAGCGCCCCTCGCTGCCCTCGTTCTTGTACACCGTGCCCACCTCCCCGTTGCTCTCGATCTCGGCGTGCTGATAATCCACAACACTCAGCTTGCCATTGGCTTCCTCGAAGAAACCGCCCAGCGGGGTCTTGCCCTCGAAATCCAGGCGCTCCTGCTGCATCGCGATGCGAATGCCGCCTTCAGGGCCGTCTTCCTCTGGCTCTCCTGCCGCGTGATCCTCTTCGACATGCGGCTCATGGTGATGATGTGCCGCCGTCGGCAGGCCGTAATGGGTCTCGGAGCGATTCAGCGCCATACCCAGATAGCCACCATCAAAGATCCAGGAGAGTCCGCCGGTCAGTGCTTGCGCGCGTGTCGAAGAATTGTCGATGAAGCCCTTGCTGGCCAGCAGCTCGGCAAACGCCTCCTCGTCAGTCAGGTCGACGGTGTCGGGATTGATCGCATAGCCACTGATGCGCGTGTCGTTGCTGGCACGATAGGTGCCATCGAGATGCCAAGCCAACTGGCCTGCGCCATTCTCGAGTTTGAAGACACTGGTCTGCTGGTCCGACGCGCTCTGGTGCCGGGTTTCCAGCAGCCCGCTCAGCGCATCGGGCATCGATGTCGGCACACGGTTGTCGATGACATTGACCACGCCGCCGATCGCGCCGTTGCCGTACAGCAGCGTCGCCGGGCCACGCACCACCTCAATGCGCTCGGCAAGCGCCGCCTCCACACTGTTGGCATGGTCCGGGCTGACCGCCGCCGCATCAATATTGCTGACGCCACCCTGCAGGACCTGCACGCGATTGCCGCTCTGACCGCGAATCACCGGCATGCCGACACCCGTGCCAAAGGACGCGCTGTTGACGCCCACCAGCTCCTTCAGGGTTTCCCCCAGTGTGCTGGCCGCCTTCTCCCGCAAGGCCTCGCCGCTGAGCACATTCACCGGCAAAGACGTTTCCGCGCGGTTGCGCTGCAGTGTGCCGGAGACAATGATTTCATCGAGCACGTCACCGCTATGCGGCTCGGCCGCCTGCACGCTGCTCGTTACCAGACCTGTCGACATTGCCGCAGAAACGGCTGACACCAGTGCACGCACTCTGAAAGATTTGTAAAAAGAACGCATTTCTAACCTCACTAACGAAACTGAAAAAGCATGCTCGCGAAATGT